>CBDUUY010000328.1:0-2333 GCA_965370535.1 uncultured bacterium | reverse complement strand
CACCCTGTGATTCTGTTCTCGATTGTTCGGCCCGAGGCGCTGGCCGCCGAGTTGTACCGCGGCGAGATGGGGGTCGCTATGGCCGGTTAGGTGCTGGCCATCCTCCCCTTCAATCAGCCCGATGTGCAGCGGGCCAAGGTGCTCGCCAAACAGGCAATGGCGGGAGAGTTGCAGGCGGGCGAGATCCCCGAGGTGCCCGCCGACGACCCCGGATTGGCCGGGAGCCTCACCACATTCCTGGAAGGAACCGCCGTCGATGGCTACCTGGCCGTCCAGGCCTTCATTGCCCCGACGGGGGAGGCCGAGGCCGCCCTGCAACACATCCGGCACCTGGCCCGAATCAGGACGGGAGCCGCCACCACACTGGGGTTCGGCCCCCGATTCCTGCACTCCACCGGCCAGTTGCACAAAGGGGGGCCCGACACCGGGATCTTCCTGCAGATCGTCGACCACGCTTCGCCCCTCCTGGACATCCCCGGAGCCGGGTACACGTTTGGAGACCTGATCGCCGGCCAGGCCGATGGCGACTACCAGGCGCTGGCCGGTGCAGGTCGGCGGGTGCTGCGAGTCTGTCTGGGCGACGATGTGGCCGGTGGCCTCGCCGCCATCGAGGAGGTGCTCCGTGGCTGAGCCGACTGTGATCTTCTTCGACGTGGGCGGGGTGCTGCTCAGCAACGGGTGGGACCGGGCTGCCCGCATGGAGGCCTCCCGCGAGTTCGGCCTCGACTGGGAGGATTTCCAGGACCGCCACGACTTCGTGGCCGACTCCTTCGAGAGGGGCAAGACCGGCCTCGGTACCTACCTGGACCGCACCGTGTTCTACCGGGACCGCGATTTCTCGAAGCACGACTTCTTCGAGTTCATGAAGAGCCGTTCGATCGGTTTCGACGATTCCCTGGAGGTGCTCGGCAGGCTCAGTGCGTCCCGCCGCTACCTGCTGGCCACCCTCAACAACGAGTCCAGGGAGATCAACGAGCACCGCATCGACACCTTCGGGCTGCGGGACCACTTCGAGATGTTCCTCAGCTCTTGTTACCTGGGGGTCCGCAAGCCGGAACCGGAGATCTACAGGATGGCCGTGGACATCGTGCAGCGGAGCCCGCAGGAATGCATCTTCGTAGACGATCGGGCGCTCAACCTGGAATGTGCCGCGCTGGCAGGGATCACGCCGATCCACTTCCGGGACAGCGACACATTGCAGCACGATCTCGCCGCCGCCGGCGTCGAGATCTGAGAGGAGACACCGTGGAACTTGGCATGATCGGCCTCGGCAAGATGGGCGCCAACATGGCGGAGCGCCTGGTGAACGCCGGGCACAGGTTGATCGGCTTCGACCTGGACGAAGCGGCGGTGGCGGCGCTGGTCGAGACGGGCGCCGAAGGTGCCTCGAGCATCGAAGACCTGGCAGGGGGCTTGTCCGCGCCCAGGGCGATCTGGATGATGGTTCCCGCCGGAGCGGTGGTGGACCGGGTGATCGAGACACTGCTCCCCCATCTCACGGATGGCGACATCGTCATCGACGGCGGCAACTCGAACTACAAGGACACCGTGCGCCGGGCCGCCGAACTCGCGGAACGAGGCATTCGATTCGTCGATGTCGGCACGTCGGGGGGTGTCTGGGGTCTCGCTGAGGGCTACAGCATGATGATCGGTGGCGAGAAAGACGCGGTCGATCACCTCCGCCCCTTGCTGGAGGCCCTGGCACCCGCACCCGATCTCGGCTGGGGCCACACAGGGCCTTCCGGGTCGGGCCACTACGTCAAGATGATCCACAACGGGATCGAGTACGGCCTCATGGAGGCATACGCCGAGGGTTTTGCCCTGCTGCGGGCCAAGGAGGAATTCGGCCTCGACATGGCCCAGATCGCCGAGATCTGGCGCCACGGCAGCGTGGTGCGGTCATGGCTGCTCGATCTGACGGCCAATGCCCTGGAGGAGAACCCATCCATGGAGGGCATCGCCCCTTATGTGCCCGATTCCGGGGAGGGACGTTGGACCGTCTTCGAGGCCATCGACCTGGATGTCGAGGCCCCGGTGATAGCCCTCTCGCTGATGCGGAGGATCGACAGCAGAGATGCTTTCGACTACTCGGACCGCCTGCTCTCGGCGATGCGCAACCAGTTCGGCGGCCACGCCGTCAAGGGCACAGCAGACTGACCCTGCAGTGGGCCTGGTCATTCGCGTAGGGTCTAAGCGCCTGTACGACCCGCAATAGGAGGAGCGGCTGAACGCCGGGGGCAGATTTGAGCACCGACACCTGTGACACCGAGGCAGAGGTGTTCTGCTCGTAGACGTCAGGTGGGGAACCACAAGAAGATCGGGGGCACTCGGCT
>CBDUUY010000327.1:0-2338 GCA_965370535.1 uncultured bacterium | reverse complement strand
GAGGTTCCCCTCGCCGTAGACCTTCACCCCCTCGACGGTGCGCGCCGCGACGCCGTTGGTGATGTCAGCCGTCATACCCGGTCCCCTCGTCCTCGTTCTTCTCGACCCTGATGGTGCAGTCGGTCACCACCGCGGCGATGGCGCCGATGGCGGCCCAGACCGGCAACAGCACCGCCCCGATCACCCCAACGGTGAGCGGGATCTCGATGAGCGTCCTGCCCTCGTCGTTGATGATCATCACCCGGCGAATGTTGCCTTCGTGAATGAGTTCGCGCGCCTTGGCGAGCAGTTCCTCACCCTTTACCTTGAATTCTTCGTAGCCCGCGTTTTCGGGCATGGTGGCCTCCGTGTTTCTAATCCCCCACAAGCCTGCACGCACCAGCCTATCGACGGTAGAGGAATTGGTCCGCGAAGGTCCCTGATCGGTTCCCCCGAACGGGGGACCGCCGCCTGCCCCTCCCTCGGGAGAGCAGACCCGACGGTTCCCACCCGAAGAACCGGGTCGCCGGCACCAGGCCGAGAACCGTCCCGACGACCATTGCCGCCGGCTGCCCCAGCGGAACCCGACGCCGGTGGTGAGAAGGCTGAACACGCCCTGGACGCCCGGCGGAAGTGCTCCAATGGGAAGACGTCGGCCACCGCCACCAGCCACTGCGGCGGGCCGTCGACGGGCAGGAACACACCTGCGACAACGGCCGGCGGCAGCATGGTGGAACCGGCCGGGGCGGGTGCACCGGCAAGCGCACGCCGCCTCTCACTGCACGCAGAACTCGTTGCCCTCCGGATCCTGCATCACGACCCAGAACTCGCCGTACTCCTCCATCCGGGCCACCTCGGCAGCCCCGGCCCCGATCAGGAGCGCGACATGCTGCTCCACCCGGGAGCGCCGGGTCGCGGTATCGGTATCGGGGCCGCCTCCCACCGAGAGGTCCAGGTGCACCCGGTTCTTGGCTGTCTTCCCCTCCGGCACCCGTTGGATGAAGACCCGCGGCCCTTCGCCCTGCGGATCGACCACAGCCCGGCGGGCGGTGCGTTGTTCCTCGGGGATCTCCATCTGATCGGCGAAGGCCTCCCATGAGTCGAACCCGGGGGGTGGCGGTTGCTCGACGTACTGCAGGGCGATCGCCCAGAACCTCGCAAGTGTCGGAGGATCGTGAGCATCGAACGTGACCTGGAACGGGATCGCCATCGTTTCCCCTCAGGCCATCGCAGGGATCACATCCGAGGCAAAGGCCTCGATGCTGTCACCCCAGACGGCGTCGGGGAAGTACATGATGAAGTAGTCGCACCCGGCCTCGGCGTATTCGCCCAGGCGGTCGGTCACCTCGTCCGCCGACCCGGCCACAGTCATCGACCCTCCGAGGAACTTGTCGACCGGAGTGTCGAACTGGGCGGCGGCCCGTTCGATGGCGGCATCGTCGGCGCCCACCATCGAGATCAGGTGGACGGTACGGCCGATCTCGTCGAAGTCACGGCCCACCTTCTCGCAATGTCCTGCCAGCACACTCGACTTGTGGGCAAAGGTCTCGGGCGTACCGGCGAAGTTGGCGTAGTCGGCGTGCTGGGCCACCACCCGCAGGGTCAACTGCTCACCGCCGCCGGCGATCCACAACGGCGGGTGTGGGTCCTGGAGCGGCCGGGGCCGATTGATGGCACCGTTGATGGAGTAGTACTTGCCATTGAAGCTGGCCTCGTCCTCGGTCCACATCTTCTTGATGATCTGGACCGCTTCATCGAGTTGCCCGATCCTCACCGACGGCTTTGGGAAGTCGTATCCATATGCCAGATACTCGTGCTCGTACCACCCGGCACCGATGGCGAACTCCAACCTGCCGCCCGAGATCACGTCGATGCTCGAAGCGACCTTGGCCATGTATGACGGCGGCCGGTACGAGTTGCAGGTGCACATCTGCCCGAGGCGAATGGTCTCGGTGACCGGCGCCAGTGCCGCCATCAAGGTCCAGCACTCGTAGGTGGGTCCCTGGGTGGGCTTGGGGACCGTGTGGAAGTGGTCGTAGACCCAGGCCGACTCATAGCCTGCCTTCTCCAACCGAAGGGCCACATCCACCATGGTGTCCCACTGGTCTGCCGTCTCGATGTCCTCGAGATCCATCCTCCATCCCTGTGGCACAAAGCCGCCGAACCTCACTAATGCACTCCTATTCGGGAATGGGGCAAGGGTACCGGATCGCTCTCCGCTCCCTGCAGAGTCGAGAACCTGCCCCGGTTGCCACCTCTGATCAGGCCTGATCGGCCGGACGCACTCCTCCCACCACCGCTGCGGAGACACAAGGAATCTGACAGACCCAGTAGCGGGGGTTTCGGCGGGACGAGAGCC
>CBDUUY010000326.1:0-2358 GCA_965370535.1 uncultured bacterium | reverse complement strand
CCACCGGGGCTGTGACCGAACCCCAGGGCGGGGAGAACGGCCCGCAGGCCACCTCGGGCAGGCACCTGCAGCAGTTGCTGCGCGGGGACCACCGTTACGTGTTCACGCTGATCCACAAGTTCCATACCGAGACCGGCGAGACCTACGAGATGCTGTCCGACCGTGACGACATCATCGTCATGGCCGACGAGGCGCACCGCACCCAGTACGACACGCTGGCGCTGAACCTCCGGAACGCGTTGCCGAATGCAGCGTTCCTGGCGTTCACCGGCACCCCGTTGATGGTGGGGGAGGAGGCGACGCGGGATGTGTTTGGGGAGTACGTCTCGATCTACAACTTCCGTCAATCAATCGCCGATCGGGCCACGGTGCCCCTGTATTACGAGAACCGTTCACCCGAGGTGCAGTTGATCAACCCGGAATTCAACCGGGACATGGAACGCATCCTCGAAGATGCTGAGTTGGATGAGGACCAGGAGAAACGCCTCGCAAGGGAGTTCGCCCGGGAGTACCACCTGGTCACCGACGATGACCGCCTCGACGTGGTCGCCCGGGACCTGGTGGAGCATTTCGTGGGGCGGGGTCATCAGGGCAAGGCGATGGTGATCTCGATCGACAAGGTCACCGCGGTCAAGATGTACGACCGGGTCCAGGCGGAGTGGCAGACCCAGATAGAGCGCCTGCAGGCCGAGATCGCAGATGCGGCGGGGGAGCATCGCGAAGCGTTGGAGCACAAGGTGGCCGAGTTGATCGGCACCGACATGGCGGTGGTGGTGTCGGCGGCGCAGAACGAGATCCCCGAGATGGCCGCCAGAGGTGTGGACATCGAACCGCATCGCAAGCGCATGGTCACCGAAAACCTCGACACCCGGTTCAAGGACCCCGAGGACCCGGTCCGGATCGTGTTCGTGTGCGCCATGTGGCTCACCGGGTTCGACGCCCCGGCCACATCGACCATCTATCTGGACAAGCCGATGCGCAACCACACCCTGATGCAGACCATTGCCAGGGCCAATCGGGTGTTCCAGGGCAAGAAGGCCGGCGAGATCATCGACTACATCGGGGTGTTCAAGAACCTCGAAGAGGCCCTCGCGGTGTACGGGTCCGGGTCGGGCGGCGGTGTGGGTGAGGGCGACCTCCCGGTGGCGAACAAGGATGAACAGGCCGCTGATCTGGCCGAGATGCTGTCCGAACTCCAGACGTATGCGGCCGGGTTGCAGATCGACCTGGATGAGGGCATCGGGGTAGCCGGGTTCGACTGGGTCGCCTGGCTCGAAGACGCCGCCGACCGTGTCCTTGCGGGCGACGACACCAGGAAAGGATTCCTGGCGCGTGCCGACATGGCCGCCGGCCAATGGAAGGCCGTCAAACCGCACCCGGCCGCCACCGCAGCGCAGCCACTCATGTCGGTGATCGTGCGTCTCGCCCAACGGGTCCGCATGATCGTGGGGAAACCGGACATCTCGGGAGTGATGGAACAGGTCGAGCAACTCCTCCGGGAATCCGTTGGGGCCGTCCCGTTCGTGATCGACCCCGAAGCGATCAAGCGCCTCGACCTCACCGAGATCGACTTCGACGCCCTCGCCGCATTGTTTGCCCAGGGCAAGAAGAAGACCGCAGCGGCCCGCCTGCAGGCGACCCTCGAACAGCGGATCGCACGCATGGTGCGAGCCAATCCGCTGCGCATCAACTACGCCGAAAAGCTGCAGGAGATCATCGACCGCTACAACTCCGGTGCCGCCAACATCGAAGAACTCTTCGAGGAACTCAAGAAACTCACCCACGACCTCGACGACGAGGAAGAGCGTCACGCCCGGGAGGGCCTCACCGAAGAAGAACTCGCCGTCTTCGACCTACTCACCCGACCCGACCCCACCCTCACCAAGACCGAGGAGAAGCAGGTCAAGAAGGTAGTTCGTGAACTACTCGGGAAACTGAAGAGGGATAGGCTCGTTCTGGACTGGAAGAAGCGCCAGGCCACCAGGGCCGCCGTGAAGGTCGAGATCCAGGATGTCCTCGACGGCGGCCTACCGGGTGTATACGGCCGGGCTCTGTTCCACACCAAGACCGGCGCTGTGTTTGAGCACGTCTACAACGCCTACCAAGGCGCCGGTGTGAGCATTTACGAGGAGGCTGCGTGATGGCAGAGAAGCTTGGTACCTCGATCCGGATCTTCCTCGTGGACGGAACGCCGGACGGCCTTCGACTCGTTGAGAAGTCGAACTGGACCGGTCAGGCGATCGTCTGCTCCCGGGCGCAATACCCGGCGATCCGGACCCGGCCGGAGTTCTCAAACCCTGGGATCTACTGCCTGCTTGGCCCATCCGAAGACGAGGCATCCAAGCCGGGCTTCTACAT
>CBDUUY010000325.1:0-2366 GCA_965370535.1 uncultured bacterium | reverse complement strand
GTGCGACTCGGGCGGTCATCACCCTCCGTCACAGTGACGCCGGGGGCGAGGTGCTCCACATGATCGGCCGCTACTGCCTGCAGCACACCAAACCGCGCACCCACCGCCGAGAAGGGCGTCACCCTGGACGCGGCGACGGCCGCCATGGCCTCCGGCCTCGATCTGTCTGATGTCGAGTCGGCGGCTTCGTCGGCTCGGATGATGGCCGGTGTCGTTGCAGCCGAGAATCGTGCTGCCCGGGAACGCGAAAAGAAGGCTTCCGGCAAGCCCGGATCTGTCGTACCCGGAAGGCACGGTGAGGGGCAGGAGGCATAGATGAGCATTTCGACGGTCACCGACCTGCTGCACCCGGCCCGAATGCGGCTCGGCTCCCCCCGGACGGCGGGGTCGCCGACCGCGGTGCCGGTTCACCACGACCTTCCCCCGGCCGAATACCGGCTCTTCACCGAGGCTGGCGATGGGGTCTGCATCGAGGAGGTCTCCGCCGGCGGCAATGTCCCGGAACTGCGGGTCGCCAACGCAAGCCGCACAGCGGTGCTGCTCGTGGAGGGCGAGGTGGTGCAGTTGACCGGTCACCGCACCGTCGCTTCGGCACTCGTGACCGAAGGTACCGTTGTGCACCTCGCCGTCCTACGCCGGGACGCCGGGCGGTCTCCCCAGGTCCGGATGACCCGGCCCAGAGGCCGCCGGAGTTGGTCCGATGAGGGACCGCACTGATGGGCGGCCCGGTTCGCCGCTGCGAAGGAGGCGATTCCGAGGAAACCCCGGGCGAGCGCCGTGCCGCCATCGAACGTATCCGCAAGGCCATGGGTGATGCAGAGGCCCGGTCCGGCAGAACCGCCCCGGCGGCGGGGGCTTCCACCGAGTTGCTCCACAAGCGGATCGCCGACCGCCATGCCCGGCTTACGTCGGTGCTCTATCGCATCGAGCAGGCCCGCCGCCTGCTCGAGAATCTCGAGGGTGAAGCGTCCACTATCAACAAGGAGATCGCCGGCTACGAGACGGGTCTGAGGGCTCTGCTCGGTGGCGTTCTCGACAAGGCCGATGATTGGGCGGCGCCCCTGTGGTCACCGATTCCGGTCCTCGCATACCGGATGTGGAGGCTGCGCGATGGGCGCCTCCATGGGGTCCGCTCCGCCTGGAATGGTCCGGCACTCGAGGCCCACTGCCTCGGCGGGGGCCGCATCGAGGGCCGTTTGGTCGGTGTGCCCCATACCAACGGGGAGTGTGGCAACCCGCCCTGCGGCATCTACGCCTACTGCGCCCCCCAGGGGCTCATCGGCAACCTGGCCCAACCGGGGCACGCCGTCGGCCTCGTCGCACTGAGTGGCAAAGTCGTCGAGCACGAGAGGGGGTACCGGGCGCAATTCGCCAGGGTGGTGGCGCTCGCCGTGTCGGCAGGTGGGGTGATTCACTACGGCGCCGACCCCTCCTGGGTGAACGGTGTGTTCGCCGGCAGTGACCCGGCTGCCCCGTCCGGTGGCGAAACCGGGCATGTCAACGTTCGTGACCATCCGGCGGCCGAGATCCGCCGATTCTTCGACACCCGGAAAGAGAGGTTCCTGCAGCAATGGATATCGGCGAGCCCAAACGAGTGATCCAGGTAGAGCCCGAGCCGCTGACGGCCCCAGCGGAGTCGCCGCCCGGCCCGATACACAAACCCGCTCCGATGCCTCTGCCGGAACCCGAACATGCACCGGTGCGGCGGCAGGGAGGGGAATAGGAGGAAGGGGTGTGCTTTACCGCCGTCTGCCCAAGGCGACCTATCGGGGGAGGTCAGGGCGATCGCTGCCGAGTACTCCATCAGGTGGAGGCCCGGGCCGCCCGCTTCTGGCAGACTGGGGACAGGCATTCCACGATGGACCGTGCGACCGACCGAGGGGGCAACCATGCGCAAGCTTCTCACCGTGATCCTGGCACTCGGACTGGTGGCCGCCGCGTGCGGAGATGACGATGGCACCGTCCTCACTGCGACCACCGCTGCCTCCGAGACGACCGGCACCACATCTGTGCCCGGCACGACCAGCGCAGCCGTCACCACCGATGCCACGGATACCACCGACGTCGTCGATCCGGGCCCTCCCGCCCCCGATCCCGGCACCCTCGCCGCCCTCAGCGAAGGCAGGGTCGAGGATCCGCTCATGGACTCGGGACGCCACCTGTTGTATTGGTCGGACGACGGGCACACCGTGCTGATCTCCCGCCGTTCCACAACCGGTGCCGGTGAAGACCTCGACCTGCTGGCACTCGCCGCTCCCGATCCGGCGCCGGTCGTCACCGGCCTCGCCCCCGACCAAGTCCTGGCCAGGGTCTGGCTCTCCAACCAATCGACCGACATCATCCCCAGTGCCACCGTGGTCTACTCG
>CBDUUY010000324.1:0-2367 GCA_965370535.1 uncultured bacterium | reverse complement strand
TCGTTGAGGCCGATGTTGAGGACGGTGTCCATCATCCCCGGCATCGAGAACTTGGCGCCGCTGCGGCAGGAGACGAGCAGCGGATTGCGCCGGTCGCCGAACTTCTTGCCTGTGGCCTCTTCGACCCGGGCGAGGGCGGCTTCGGTCTGGTCCCAGGAATCGCCGGGGAACTGCTCATCGGCGTCGAGGTATGCGAGGCAGCACTGGGTGGTGACGGTGAAGCCGGGGGGTACCGGGATGCCGAGGCGGGTCATGTCGCCGAGGTTGGCGCCCTTGCCACCGAGCAGGCCTCGCGCCTCATCCCAGTCGCCGCCGACGGCCTCTTCGGCCTGGGCGACCTCATCGAATCCGTACACCCATTTGATGTCAGCCATGGCGAAACCTTTTTGTCGTGGAACCGGTTCCGTGAATGGTAGGACGATTGCCGATCCTTCCATCCGGGCCGTGTGGCCCTGTGGGTGTGACTAGGCCGGAATGGTCATCTAGGCGGCGGGGGCGCGTGCCGATGCCAGGCACATGCATCCCCGCTGGATTCGAGTCTGTCCCACCCGTGCTCTGCCGAGCCTGCTGATAGCGGTGCTCATCACCCTGATGATCCCGATGGAAGCCGTGGCCGCCGAGCCCAGGCTGTCGGTGACGGGGGAACCCACGGGGGAGGAACTGGCCGAGATCGAGGAGCAGTGGGAACGATTTGAGACGGCGTTCGGGGGGTTCTCCGACTGTATGGGGCCTGTCGAGGTGCGGGTGGTGGCCAGGGCCGAGGATTGGTACGGAGGCCGCAACGTCGGGTCGATCGCTGCCTTCTACAGGTTCCCGCCCGAAGCGATCGTGTTCATAGAGCACCGCAAGGTGGTGCCGCGCAATCTCCTCCACGAGTTCGCCCATCACCTGGACATCTCCTGCGGGCTCGGGGAGAGCGCGACGGGCGACACGCTCAAGGCCGCCCAGGGGCTCCCGGAACAGCGGGGGTGGATGTCCGGCGGGTCGTGGGCGGCGGTCCCGGCGGAGGTGTTTGCCGAAGCGGTGGTTGCATTCTTCGACGAACCGACTCGCATCGACATCGGCCTCGAGGCGGTGCAGGTCATCGATGGCTTGACGCGCGTCCCCACGCCGATCGATCTCGAGTTGGTGCAGGTCATGGACGACTTGACGCTGGTCCCGACCCCGGCCGATCCCGAGGTGGTGCAGGTCATCGACGACTTGGCGCGGGTCCCCACGACGGTGGTGGGGGCTCACAACCAGCAGCAATTCCGTGCTGTGGCATCGGGCATCTTGAGTCTCGCCGAGACGGTTCGGTGGCACCGGCTCCCGGTGGTGAATTGATCGCTCCGTAGGTCTGCGGGCCGGCCTCGATCCGGTACCCCTGCCTCGACCCAGGGCATCTCGGGTCGTCCACACCATCCGGGCCTTGTGGCCCTATCGGTCAGAAGCGCTGCCGGGTACGTTGCACAGCGAACCGGACCTTCGGGGGAGTGATGCCGCGAAAGTACGCACTTGGAATCATCGGGATCGGCTCTGCCATCGTCGTTCTGCTGGTGGCGCTGATAGTGATCGTCGTCACGGACGACGGCACCCCCGCCGCCGCACCGACCACGGTCCCTGCGACCATTGAGGGGGCCACCACGGCGGTGCCGACCACGACGGCGGCTCCCGCCACGACGGCGGCTGCTACCACGACGGCGGCTCCCGCGACGACGGCGGCTGCTACCACGACGGCGGCTCCCGCGACGACGGCGGCACCCGCCACGACCGACCCGCCGCCGGTGTGCATCGATGCCGGCCCGGTCCCCGTCGCCGCCACCGACATCAGTAGCCACGAGGCGATGCTCGACGGCGACGGCCTGCCCGACGGCATGACGGCGTACAAGTTGGGCAGCACCTGGTACCTGTACGCGCGGATCGCCGACCCGTCTTATGGCCTGGTCCTGCCGTTGGATGCCGGCTGGGCGTCGGACTACTGGGATGCCCGGCCGGTGGGCCCGGTGGTCATCCAGGGGCCGCGCACGCTGGGCGACCCCCGCCAGGTGGTGGTGGCTCAGATCGGGGCCGGGCTGGCAGTTTCCTATGCACTGTTTGCGGTGGAGGGATGCGAGATCGTCACCTTTGCCCAACCCGACGGCATGCTGCCCGGCCTGTGGCAGTTGGGGTCGCCGGTCCATACGGACGTGCCCATCTGTGACGTGCCCGACGCTTCGGTGAGGCAGATCATCTTCTCTTGTGAGGGGATCCCGACCTGTCCCGTGTTCGATGCCAGCGTGATGGCCTATGAGGTGGAGCGCGACCCGGCCCAACTGGTGCCGCTGGGCGACACGAATGAGACATTCACGCGGGCGGAGTACGACGCTCTACTCGCGAAATCGTGCCTGG
>CBDUUY010000323.1:0-2374 GCA_965370535.1 uncultured bacterium | reverse complement strand
CTCCGGTTCGCCCTCGACCGTGCGGATGCCCGGGTTGGCGGCGTAGCCGTGGAAGCCGGTGCCGTCGATCAACCTGCCGGCATCTCGACCGCCCGATCCATCAAGAGCACCCGCAGCATCCTCGAGAGATCGCCTGGTCCCGCAGCCGATGCGACGCCCGTCTCGCCACCCGAATGCACAACGACTCGGGAGTCGGTGCCCACCACCAGCGTGATCGGCACATCAATGGGCGCCGACTCCTCGCCGAGGATCGCGACATCGAACGCACCGGTCGGCTTCGCCGCTGTGCCGACTTGCACGATGTAGCCGTTGGCTCTCAGCACTCGACCGATCGCGTCGGCGAACACGGCCGGTGCCACATCGACGAACACACGCGGGGTACGGGCTCTCACGAAACCAGTGAATCAGGCCGTTGCACCGCCGTCATCCTCCATCGGGGGGAAATCACTCCGGGCAGGCAGATCGTCGGCACAACCCACCCCCGGTGGTCGGAATTGGTCGTTGGAACCGGTACCAACCATCAATATGGGGAAAAATACCTGGCGGTGATGAGCATGTCTGCCTATCCTTGTGGTCTCAAAGCGGCAGAGCGGCTCTGAGTTGGGAGAGCCGGATTCCGGGGGCGGAGTCCTATGGGACGGGAACGGGGGAAGAAGGGCGACCGTGCCCGCCATCCATGCTTCCGGTCGGTCGCGATCATCGACCACCGGGGCATGGTCGGCAGGAGTATCGTCGCCGCCTTGAACGCCGATGGGATTCGGGCCAGGTATTCGCCCCTCACACGCAGCGATGCCCTCGGAGCCGTTGTCGATCGGGATACGCTCGCCGTCGGAGTGGTGGCAGTGACCGTCGATGCGGCGGGTGTGGCCCTCGACATCATCGAGGCACTTGCCGACGCCGGAGCATCGACTCTGATGATGGTGGATTCCTGTGTGGAACGGATCACGATCGCCGAGGGGTTGGCGGCCGGGGCGGCGGGCTATGTGGCGACCTCCGACACCATCGATCGACTCTGCAGCGTGGTGATCGACATCACCGAGAACCGCGAGGTGATCACACTCGCCGAGCGCTACGACCTGGAGGACATCCTCAGGAAGCACCAGAACGAAGTGAAGGCCGGCCTCGAGCCGTTCCGGACGCTCACCCCGCGCGAGACCGACGTGCTCAGAAACCTCGTAGCGGGCAAACACGCCGAATTGATCGCCGACGAGGCGTTTGTCGCCCTCTCGACGGTGCGCAGCCAGATCAAGGCGATCCTCTGCAAGCTCCAGGTACATTCGCAATTGGAAGCCGTTGCGCTTGCCAACGAGTCGGATTGGCCCGGCGCAGCGATCGCCGGCTGATCTCGACCGCGGAACACGATTTCCCCAATTCTGACGATGACGCTGAGTGGTCGGCAGGGCACGCTACGCATGGCATCCAATCAATTGAGGAAGGAGGGATGCCCGTGCAGGCGCTGACTACCTATATCGCAGCCCTGTGGTCCCGTGAGCGTGGAGCAACCATGGTGGAGTACGGCCTGATGGTCGCACTCATCGCCATCGTCGCCATGCTGGCGGTCGCCGCGGTGGGCACCAACCTGTTTGGTCTTTTCAACGAGGTCGCCACAGAGCTGGAGTAGCCCCAGGGCTAGACACCACCAATCCGGTGGCCGGGTGGTCGGCCTCGGTCGGCTGCCCGGTCGCCCCTCATCGGCAGGGGCCTACTCAATGACCTATCGAAGTCAGCCAACCAGCTTGCGATACCGTCGCTCCGAGCATGGAGCGGCGCTGGTGGAGATGGCGATCCTCCTCCCGATCCTCGTGATGCTCATCTTCGGGTTGGTGACGGCGGCCAGGGCGTACAACGCCCAGATCACGCTGACACATGCGACCCGGGAAGGGGTCAGGGTCCTCGCCGTCACCGGCGACCAGGCACAGGCAGAAGCCGCCACCGTGTCGGCCGCGACCTCCCTGGACCCGGCCAATCTCGCTGTGGCTGCCGAGGTGTGCGTGCCCGGCGACCCCACCAGTGTCAGCGCTACCTACCCCTTCGACTACTCCATCCCCTTTGTGGGATCTCAAACGATCACATTGACTTCAACGGCGGTGATGCGATGCGGAGGCTGATTCGAGACGAACGTGGGGCGACGATCGTGATCATCGCCATGGTGCTGGTGGTTCTGCTTGGCCTGGTCGGCCTGGCGGTGGACGCCGGCGCCCTCTACAAGGAGCGTCGGGAGTTACGCAACGGCGCCGATGCGGCGGTCCTGGCGATCGCCGAGGACTGCGCCCTGGATGCCCGGCCGTGCATTGATGCGGTCGCCACCGACACGGCCGAAACCTTCGCCGATCTGAATGCCAAGGACGGCGCCTCGGGCGTTGAGTCGGTAGAC
>CBDUUY010000322.1:0-2393 GCA_965370535.1 uncultured bacterium | reverse complement strand
ACGGCGGCTCCCAGTCCCAAGACCGGTAGAGATCGATCATGGAGAGTTTCATGTCTGCGGCAGCGTCCCAGTCCTCACGGACCTCATCGGGGACCAGACCATCGGCAAGAAGGATCAATGCCTCATCCTCCAGTCCATCGGTGATGATCTGCCATTCCATGTCCCCCCCAACCCCCAGAGACCCAAAACCAAGCGCCCTGTCGAGACGGGGCCACAACTCACACAAGTCGCCACATTCGTCGAACGCCCAGGCATCCACCCGTTCGATGCTGACGGCTGATGCCGAGGCGGCAGCCTCGGCCCCACCCTCACCAAATGCGGCATCGATCAACACCCGAGGTAGTCGCTCCGGCACGTAGTCGGCGATCTCCAACAACTTGATGACGGTTTCCTGATACCCGATCGCCGACTCCCAATCGGAACGCAACGAGGCGGGCACCAGGGCGCCTACCTCATCGAGTGTGTGACGCGCGCCCCGGACATCGGCCCAGAGCATCTCCTCGTCACCGGAGTCGAATTCGGCGGCCAGAGCCACCCTCACCTCGGGCCATCGGGTGCAGAAGGCGGCCGAGTCGCCGGTGGGGATCTCGCCGGTCGAGTCGTCGGACACCGAGGTGCACGCGCCCGCCAGCAGCGTCAACACACAGATCACACCCACCCCGCGAGGCGTCACCGGACCTCTCCTATCCGCCCTCTCGAGTCACAAGCATGCGGCGGCAACACACCCACCGCCAGGGTCATAAGGCCCTGCTTCCACAGGTCGTCAAGAAAGCCCTGGATACAAGGCTCCCGGGAAACTCGATGCACCCCACACACCCACTGCAACCGATACACGACGGCCGGGGTTCTGGTAGTTAGATGACGGAACGCATGAGCACCATCGACATCGACACCCTTCCCGTCTCCCTGGCGGGCGACCTGGACGGGGCATTCCCCGACCTGGTCCGCATGCTGCAAGACGACGTGTTCTCCGGCGCACTGCGGATGACCGGCAATCGTGCCGACGCCGAGGACATCACTCAGGAGGCCTTTGTCCGCGCCTACCGGGCGCTGTCCGGCTATCCGGCCGCCCGGATTCGTGACCTGCAGGTTCGGGGGTGGGTGTGGACCATCGCCGCCAACCTGTGCCGCAACCGGGCCCGCAGCCGGGCCCGTAAGCCGGAGATGTCCATGCCGGACGGCATGCCGGTGGCAGATGCCTCGCCCGGGCCCGAGCAGATCGTGCTGGACCTCGACGGCGGCGAACGCCTGGCGGCACGGGTGGCCACCCTCCCGTGGGCGCAGCGTGAGGCCGTTGTGCTGCGTCATGTGGTCGGCCTCGGCTATGCCGAGATCGGCGAGGCACTGGAACGGCCCGTCGGGACCGTCAAAGCAGATGTCCACCGCGCCATCGCCCGACTGCGCGAGATGGTGACACCCGAGGAGGCACTATGAACGACCTGCTCCACGACGACCTCGCCGCCCTGCGGGAACCGGCCCCGGAGACCCTGCTGCCCGCCGTCCTGATCACCACCGGCCTCGCCGACGGCTACATCACCCACGACGGCCCGATCGGCCCCCTCTTCGTGGCATTCAACGAACGGGGAGTGTCGGCCATCGATGTGGCAGGCGATCCGGAGGCCTTCGAGGCGTACTTCGCAGGACGATTCGGGCGCCCGGCCCATCCGACTGTCACTAGTCCCCGGGAGATCGCCGGCCGCCTCGACAAGGCGATCGCCGATGGCAGGCCCGGCAGGCTTCCGCTCGACCTGAGCAGTGTCACCCCCTTCCAGGCGAAGGTGCTCCTCAAGACCGCGGAGATCCCCCGCGGCGAGGTGCGCCCGTACGGGTGGGTGGCCGGGGAGATCGACAGTCCTTCGGCGACCCGGGCGGTGGGTTCGGCGCTGGCCCGCAACCCGGTGCCGGTGGTGGTCCCCTGCCACAGGGTGGTTCGCTCCGATGGGGTGTTGGGCCAATACTCGATGGGTGAGGCGGCCAACAAGCGGCGTCTCCTGGAGACCGAGGGCCTCGATGTCGAGGGGTTCACCAGTCTGTCGAGCAGGGGAATCCGCCTGATCGGCAGCGATACGACCCACATCTACTGCCACCCCACCTGCAGGGATGCCCGCCGTATCACCGACGCTCATCGGGTGGAGTTCCGCTCGGCCCGCGAAGCCGGACGCAAGGGCTACCGCCCCTGCAAACGCTGCCGCCCCGCAGCGGCCGCGTAGAAGGGGCTCAGGCCTCTCGGTCCGGGAATCCTGGCCGATGTTCCTTCCCCTGCAGGGGAAGGTGGCGCCCGCCGTAGGCGGGTGACGGAAGGGGTCTTCTGTGATCCCACAACCAATAGAACCCGCGTCCGTGCCTCACATCCGGGTCAAGAAGACCCTCCCCGCCTCGCTCCGCTCGGCACC
>CBDUUY010000321.1:0-2418 GCA_965370535.1 uncultured bacterium | reverse complement strand
CATTCGGGGCCTCCTTCAGCTCCGTCCGAAATGGACTATCACAGTTTCCTGTGATTGAGCGGAGGAGGCCCCACCTCCCCCACCCACATACCATCTCTGCCCCCGAGGCGGGGGCATCTCCCCCGCTGCGGCGGGGGAGAAAGCCGGGATAGCGGCTTCATGCGATACTCCCCTTCCCCCTGCCGGAGATCATGAGCACCGCTGAGGCGGGGGAGAAAGCTGGGATGCCTGCTTCCGTGCGATACTCCCCTTCCCCCTGCCGGAGATCATGAAACCCCGAGATGCCGCTGCGTTCATGTTGACGGTCGCTTTGGCGGTGGCCGCGTGCGGTCCCAGTGCGCTCGAGAGCAGTGACCCGTCCATCACCACCGCGGCACCGCAGGCCACCACGACCGAACCTCCGACAACGGCACCTCCCGCGACGACCACTCCGGCCACCACCACGGCCCCCGCCCCCGAACCACTCACAACCGTTCCACTTCCCCCCGAGGGCACGCTCTATCACGGGACGTACCCGGGTGGAATCACCGGGGAGGAGAGCGATCTCACCCTCGCCGACCTGCGCTCCTACGAGACGGCGGCAGGGAAGACCGCCTCATGGGTGTTCTTCTCTCACAACTGGTATGAGGGGAGGGCGTTTCCCCTCGACACCGCCGAATGGATCAGGGAGGCGGGCAGCATCCCGTACATCCGCCTGATGCTGCGGTCCACCGCCGAGCAAGACCTCGCCGAACCGGTATTCACACTGCAGGCCATCCTCGATGGGGAGTTCGATGCGGATCTCAGTGCATGGTGCGACTCGGCACGTGACTTCGGCTCACCGTTGCTGGCCGAGTACGGGACCGAGGTCAACGGGGAGTGGTTCTCATGGAACGGCGTGTGGAACGGCGCCGGCCAGACCGACGGGTACGGAGACCCTCTCCAAGCCGACGGCCCGGAACGATTCCGTGACGTCTACCGCCACATCGTCCAGACCTGTCGCAACCGGGGCGCAGCCAACCTCACCTGGGTCTTCCACGTCAACGGCGACGACTGGCCCGTGAACGAGTGGAACGTTCTCGAGAACTACTACCCGGGCGATGAGTGGATCGACTGGATCGCCATCAGTTCCTACGCAGGGCAGACTCCACTGGACGACTGGTGGCCGTCGTTCCGTTCCGGTATGGATGCCGCATACCCACGTGTCGAAGCTCTGACCGCCGACAAACCGATCATCGTCGCCGAGTTCGGTGCGGCTGCGCACAATCCACTCGGCGATCAGGCCGAATGGGCGGAAGCAGCGCTCACCGACATCACATCATTCCGCTGGCCGCGGGTCATCGGCTTCTCGTGGTGGAACGAGCAGTGGCAGAACGACGACGATCCGGCCCACGACACCACGATGCGCCTGCAGGACGATCCGGATCTGACCAATGTGTTCCGGCGACTCGTCGGAGACAACGCCGCCGTCCTGGGGGAGCAACTCACCGATCTGCCGGAGGCCTGGCAGGCGGATGGCCGCCTCTCCTCCTTCCCCATCCAACCGCCTCATGCCGCTGCGTTCAGCGGAGCCCATCACGACTACCCGGCCACCGACATCTTCGCCCCGACCGGGACGACGGTGGTGGCGGTGACCGACGGCATCGTCGACGAGTTGCGGCGCGACGACCCCTGGGACCCGGCAGTCGACGACCCGGTGACCCGTGGCGGACGGTACGTCAGCGTGGTCGGCGACGACGGGGTGCGCTACTACTGCTCACACCTCGAATCGGTGGCGTCCGATATCGAGGAGAGCGGCCGGGTTGCCGCCGGACAGGTGATCGGAACCATCGGCACAAGCGGGAATGCAGCCCGGACCAGTCCCCATTGCCACTTCGGAATCTCACACCCCACTTTCCCGGGCGACTGGGAGGTCCGTCGCGGCGAGATCTGGCCGTACGACTACCTGCTGGCGTGGCGAGATGGCGAGGACGTGACCCCGGTGCTGCCGGGCCGGTGACCCTGCGGGCTACCCGGCCGTCATGCCCCCGGCACCGGCGACCAGCGACTGCATCTCCCGTTCGAGGTCGTCGAAGTGCTTCTCCCACGACCACTGGTCGACGATGAACCGCCGTGCCTCCTGCCCCATCGTGGTGCGCAACCCCTCGTCCTGCAGCAGGGCCACGACCGCCGACGCACAGTCCCCGGGGGTGTCGGCCACCAGCACGTGGCGGCCCGGTTCGGCGCCGATGCCCTCGTTGGCGACGGAGGTGACCACCATCGGCACCCCCATGGACATGCCTTCCAGCACCTTGTTCTGCAGACCGGCGCCCACCCGCAGCGGATCGATCGCCACCTGGGCCCTGTCCAGATAGGGGCGCAGGTCGGGCACCCTGCCGGTCACCTCGACGGCCTCATCCGCCGCCAACGCCAGCACCGACTGGATGGGTTCGGCCCCGA
>CBDUUY010000320.1:0-2422 GCA_965370535.1 uncultured bacterium | reverse complement strand
TCTTGACCAGGGGGATTGGCCGTTGTCACGGCTAGGTGTGACAACCGGGAATCCTCTCCCTGTCCTCTCAGGGAAGATACCCCGAAGCCCCGGATCGTGCCGTTCGTTGCTTGCACCGCACCGGCCGTGCCTCCATGATGTGCGGGTAGCCATTAGGGAGGGATCGTGGGTTTCAATCGTGGACACTTCTTCAGCTCACTCGCAGGTCTGATCGTCGGGGTGATGCTGGTGGCCGTGCTGCCGGCCGGGGCCGACAACGGTGACCCGATCTACCTGGGTCAGGCCAACACTGCCAAGAGCACCACCCGGATCAGTGTGAACTACGGGATGGTGATCCGCTCTTTCCGTGCCGATGTGCCTGCGGCGACCTTCAAGGTGTCGTCGGGGGCACCGATCGCCGTCAACAGCACCACGAAGGTCAGCCAACTCAACGCCGATTACGTCGATGGACGGCACGCCCGTGAGCTGCGCACGACCTGGGATTGGGCTTCCAACGACAACATCGCCACCAATGCCGAATGGGCGGCCGGCCGCGCGGCAACCGTGCCGGCCGGAGGCGGGGTGATCCTGATGAGCGGGTCCGTCGACTTCTACAACAACGGAACCTCTGCGGACCTGATCGAATGTTTCTTCTCCATCGACGGAACCCAGATAGGGCCATCCAGGATGACGGTGGCGGTCCAGGCCAAACAGGAAACCACCTGCCACACGGACGCCGCCAGCGAACAACCGGCCGGCACCTACAACGTGAAGTTCGAGACGGCCGGTTTGGCCGATCCGGATCTCTGGGCCGAGGACGGGTTCTGGTACTTCACGGCACTGCCGAACTGAACCCAGACGCCCACCCGATTCTTCGGAGCCGTTTGGCATCCCGGTCGCTCCAACCGGCCCGACCGACCTGGGGTGTGACCAACCAGCGAGAGCCTCACCCAAGACAACGCCGCATCACACGTTCCAGACCCGGAGTTGCATCGTCTCCACGACCCCCCTCGGGACGACGTCGTCCAGGTGGTGTAGGGCTCGGGTCGCTCGGCGAGATGCTCCCCGTCCCCATCAGCGGTCAGTCAGTCCTCCGCCGGTACCAGATCAGCAGGCAGGCCCCGAGGGCTGTCCCGATCGTGTTGAACAGCAGATCGTCCACATCGGTCGCCCGGGTCGGGATCGTCGACTGGATCGCCTCGATCATCCCGCTCAGAGCCGCACCCAACGCCACAGCCACCCAGAACCGCCGCCGGCTTGTGACTCCTGCCTGCACACCGGCGAACACGATCCCCACCGGGACGAAGACCACCAGGTTCCCCGCCACATCCACGGCCAGGAACCGGGCCGCTTCCCGTGCGGTGTCACACCCGGTCAGCAGGCACCCGAGAGCATCGGCATGCTCACGAAACGGGACGAAGTTGGCGGTGTTGACCGTCGCATCCGGCCACAAGGTCATCAGAAGCACCACTGCCACAACAGCGGCACCTGCCAACAGCCATCCGGTGCGGTCACGGAGAGAGGTGCCCTGATCCACGGGGGTCAAGATACCGCCCAGGGGGTATACGGCATTCGGGTCGATGCCGCTACGCCGGTTCGCGTCGTGGGCTGGGAGGGGGGGCGGTGGCCCTGCTCCTGGGGGAGGGAGGCGAGATACGGGTCGAGGAGGGGGACCTGGTCAAGGTCGACCTGATCCGGTGAAAGAGTAGGTTCGGCCTTGGGTGCTTCAAGGAGGCCGACTGCCGAAGGATGAACCCAGCCGAGGCAGGCGGTGGGCCACAGGTGCCGCCCGCCGAGCGGCGTCCCTACTCCTGGTCCTTCTCCCGTTCGTCCTTTTCGGAATCACGTTCGCTTGGCTCTTCCTGACGGACCCGGGTGGGCTAGACCCGCAGCGATCGGAACTGTTTGTCCTGAGAATCTCCTTGAGCGTGTTCGCCGTCGCTGCCGCCTTCTCGGGGTGGACGCTTCATCGGCTCTGGAGACACCATCGGTCCGAGGACCTCCACAGTGACGGCCTGGTCACCTGCCCGTCCTGCCGGGCCCGCACCTCCCCCGACACAGGCGAATGCCAGTGGTGCGACGAGCCATTGAGGGGAGGTGCCTGATCACGTTTGGGGTTCAGGTCCCCGGCGACCCGCAGAATGGGCCGGACTCGATGTGCTATCGGTTTCCGTTCTCGACTTCAACGGAGTTCTGGTGCGGGCGGAGGGACTCGAACCCCCAACGGACAATGTCCACCAGGACCTAAACCTGGCGCCTGTGCCAATTCGGCTACGCCCGCGTTCGGGACAAGGCTACCGACACCGCGGAAGACAAGAGTCAAGGGCGATCCGGGCGCCTTCATCCCGGGCCGCCGCATGTGTGTTCCGCTGCGGTCTCGACCCTCAGGGGACGATCAACACCGGGCACGGGGCGTAGTGGGCGACCCGGTCGGCCACCGAAC
>CBDUUY010000319.1:0-2438 GCA_965370535.1 uncultured bacterium | reverse complement strand
AAGGGGATCATGGCCGCCAAGTCGAAGCCGATCGAGCAACCGACGGCCGCCGACCTCGGCCTCGAGGCGGATGCCATCGGCCCCGCCGGTTCCCGGCAGGCGATCCGGAGTGTCCGAGAGGCAGAGGGCCGGGAGGCCGGCCGAATCGTCGTGGACGAAGGCGAGGCCCATCTCGAAATCGTGGAGCTTCTCGAACAGGCGAAGGTGATCTGACATGGCTGTGACCACATGGGTGTTTGCAGAGGAGATCGAAGGAGCTCCCTCCTCGACCTCCCTCGAGATTCTCACCAAGGCCCGCTCCTTCGGGGGCGAACTCGCCGCCGTCTACGCAGGGGAAGGCTCCGAGGAGAGCTTCTCGACCCTGGGGGCTCACGGGGCGGAGAAGGTATTCCACATCGAGACGGGTGACACGCTGCCGTCCGCAGGCCTGGCCTCGGCGATGGCCGAACTGGCCGACGAGCAGAAGCCCGACTTGATCCTGTTTGGAATGGGATTCACCGACCGCGATGTTGCGGGCCGCCTGAGCGCACGGACGGACCGTCCTGTGCTGACCGGCGCAGTGGACATCTCCGCAGGGGACGGCGGTGTGACCATCACCAACGAGATCCTGGGCGGGAGCGCACTCGTCGAAACCGAGTTCACCGGTCCGGCCCCATGGCTCGCCATCGTCCGCCCCAAGGCCTTTGCGGCCGAACCGGGCGAAGGAGGGGCACCGGAGGTGATCCCGGTCGCCATCGGCGATACCGGGGCCGCCACCGTGCTCGAACGCCACGAGGAGACCTCCGAGGGCCCCAAGTTGGACGAGGCCGACGTCGTGATCGCCGGCGGCAGAGGCATCGGGTCGGCGGAGAACTGGACCGGAGTCACCGACCTGGCCTCGCTGCTGGGGGCGGCGGTCGGGGCGACCAGGGCCGTCGTAGACGCCGAATGGACCGCCTATTCGCTGCAGGTCGGCCAGACGGGCATGACCGTCAAGCCGAACGTCTACATCGCCCTCGGTGTGAGCGGGGCCATGCAGCATCTGGTCGGCATGAAGGACTCCGGCACGATCATCGCCGTCAACAAGGACGAGGAGGCTCCTATCTTCCAGGTCGCCGACCTCGGCATCGTCGGCGACGTGCACAAGGTGCTCCCCAAGCTGATAGAGGCGCTCAGGTCACGAGGCTGAGGATTCGAAGGGCGGTGGTCATCCGGCCGCCGCCCTTCGACACGTCCCGAACTAACGCGGGCGGCGTGCGTCGATGTGGTTTCGTCCGCCGGTGATCAGTTCGCGGGGCACCGGCGCCGGCATCAACACACCCACCAGTAGTGCGAATCCCGCCATGCCGGCTGCCGCCCACCACGCCTCCTCGATGCCGATCACAACTGCCACGGCGGCCCCGTAGAGAGCGAAGCCGACGGCGATCCATCCCACCTTGATGAGGACCCGGTATCCGGTGGTGACTTTCCAGTCACGAGTGAGCCGGCCCGCCACATGGTCTGCAGTAGTCATACAACCGATATCGGAGGCCCGCTACGGCTGCTTGATGCCAGATTTTCGCGGGCCGTTCAGTCGGAGAACTTGAATCCGTGAGGGATCAGTTCATCGAGAGTGTGCTCCAGGTATCCGTCGGGGCCATCCACCAGCACTCTCTCGACACCGAACTCCACCATCATCTGCCGACAGTTCCCGCACGGATACCCCGGTTCGTCGGCGTCTATGCACGAGACGGCGACCGTATCGATCTTGCGCACACCCGACGAGGCAGCGTGGGCGATGGCGGCAGCCTCGGCACACACTGTCGACGGATACGCCGAGTTCTCGATGTTGGCGCCGGAGTACCTGTTGCCGTCGGCATCGACCACCACCGCACCTACCCGGAACCCCGAGTAGGGAACATAGGCGTTCTCCGCTGCGAGGCGGGCTGCCTGAATGAGTGCTTCGTCTTCCATGTCACCCTCCAAGGAGTGCATCGATGAACGCAGGGGCTTCGAAGGACAGCAGATCCTCCACTGCCTCGCCAACCCCGATGTACTTGACCTGGATACCCAACTCCTGCTCGACGGCGACGGAAATGCCGCCCCTGGCGGTCCCGTCCAGCTTGGTGATGACGATGCCGGTCACCCCCACCACCTCGGTGACGACCCTGGCCTGGGAGAGAGCATTCTGCCCGCTGGTCCCGTCCAGCACCAGCAGCACCTCGTCTACACGGCCCGCCTCCCGCTGCAGCACCCGCACCACCTTGCCCAGTTCCTCCATCCGATTGTGCTTGGAGTGGAGTCTCCCGGCGGTATCGACGATCACGACCCGCTTGCCCCTGGCCCTGCCGGCAGCCAGGGCATCGAAGGCCACCGAGGCAGGGTCGGCCCCCGGCTGTCCGGAGACGATGTCCAGACCCAGGCGGTCCGCCCAGGCCGCCAACTGCTCCGCTGCAGCTGCCCGGAAGGTGTCCGCGGCC
>CBDUUY010000318.1:0-2440 GCA_965370535.1 uncultured bacterium | reverse complement strand
TTCGCCGTACTCACCGTCGCTGCCACGGCGGTCTCGCCCGGCACTGCATCGGCCAGATTCCCGAGGTACTGCTGGATACCCCCCGGCTTTGGCGGGAAATCATTTGTAACGATGAGAAACCTCACACCACACTCCCGACGGACAATGCCCACTTGGTGACGATGAGAAACCTCACACCACACTCCCGGCGGACAATGCCCACTTGGTGACGATCAAGAGCCTCATGCCGCACTCATTCGACCACGATCAGCCCCCTCATGCCAGACCCCGGAGGTCGATTCAGATCTGGTGGCAATCGACGGCTTCACGGCCGGCCCCTGCCTCACGCACCCGGCCGCATGTTGTAGCCGACCAGCACCGGGCCGTGGGCGGCGACCCGCACGTGGGTGACCTCAGTGTTGCCGGGCAGTCCCAGGTGAGACCGGTTGGTGAAGTCGAGGCCGACGATGCCTGCCGCGTACGCACGGATGGCGCCGCCGTGGGTGACGGCGGCAACCCTGGCATCGGGGTGGGCGGCGGCCATCTCCTCGATCGCGGTTCCTATGCGGCGTCCCACCCCATCCATGGTCTCGCCGGTGCCTCCCCGGGGCAGATCCTCGCCGTCCACAAAGATCGCCTGCCACTCCTCGGGGAAACGCTCGGCGACCTGCTGGGGAGTGAGGCCCTCCCAGGCGCCGAAGTCGATCTCGTGCAGGTCGTCACGCACGGTCCTGCCCACACCCGCGGCATCGGCCAGGGCCCTGCCGGTGTCCATGGCCCGCACCAGATGGGAGGTGTACACATGGGCCACACCGTCGTACGCGGCCGCCAGAGCGGCGGCCTGCTCGACACCACGGTCGCTCAACGGACCGTCGGTGATTCCGTGCCATCTGCCTTCCAGGTTGGCGATCGTCTCCCCGTGCCGGATCAATGCCACCACCGGACCGGCCTCATCCGGGTGGGTCACTTCCGGGGTATGGGTGGCATCGTTGAACACGGTGATGCAGGGCGAGTCACCGAACTCGAAAATGGTGAGCGAGGTATTCCGAAGGTTGTCGATCGGCCGCGGGCGGGGCCGGCTGCGCAGACCCAGGTGACCGCTGACCAGCGAGTGGATCACCCCACCGTGGGTGATGACCGCTACCTGGTCGCCGGGATCGCACCTATCGATCAATGAGGCAACCGCGGCATCCACCCGTTGCCCGAACTCCGTCCATGTCTCCCCACCGTGAACGGTCACATCCTCTCCCCTGCGGAGCGCCGCCACCCCATCTGGGAAACGGTCGTCCAGTTCGGAGCGAGTGAACCCCTCCCAGGAACCGATACCCATCTCCCGCCAGACGGGGTCCGGTTCGGGATGCAATCCGGCCAACCGGGCGGTCTCCATGACCCGTCCGAGGTCGGAGGAGACCACCAGATCGAATCCGGCCATCGAGGGCCGGGCGCCGAGGCCGGCGGCCTGACGTCTGCCCTGCGGTGAGAGCGGCGAGTCCCCCTGCCCTTGCCACACATGTGTGGCGTTGCCGGTGGTCTCCCCGTGACGGATGAATGTGATCTGCATGAATTCGCTTCTCGTGACGGCAGTCCCGCAGGCTAGACCGGCTGCGGATCGGTTCGGCGATACACCCGACAACGCACGAGACAGAACCAAGCCGACATCGGCTGCGTCGTATGGGCCCCAAGGCACCCGCCGCCAGTCGCATATCCCCAATTCGGGAGAACGGCCAGGACCACGATCAGCCCCAAACAGATCCACGGCGCTGCCGTTCCAGCGAGGACGACGACCACCATGACGGTTCCGGGTGCCGGCGTAGCTACAGCGGCTATCCGACACAAGCAGACTCCGATTGCCAGCGTGCCGAACAGCACCGTACACAGGCCCCAGTGCAATTTGTCTCTGAGGAAGGGCGTCCCGTTCGGCTGTCCTTCGGTGGTGTCAGAGTCGTCTCCACGCCACCAGGGAACCACCCCGAGAAATGTGATTAGGAAGTCTTGATCACATTCATGCGTCCCAGGCCGGGGGCCTCTCCATGCCTCCGGTCGGGGGGAATCCCCAAATGATGGTGGGGCCGGATTCCCGACCCCACCATCTACGAATCGATTGTCAGCGGCTACCAGATGAGTGGATTCCATGGGCGGGCATCGACACCATTGTCGACACCATCACCATCGATATCTGGATCGCACCTGTCCCCTAAGCCATCACCATCGAGATCCTTCTGACCTCTGTTGATGACAGCCGGACAGTTGTCCGAGTTGTCGCCGAGGCGATCGCCGTCGGTGTCCTCCCACTCCGTGGCATCCATGGGGAACGCATCGTCACGATTGTCGACGCCGTCACCATCCCGATCGGTATCGCACCGGTCACCGATGCCGTCGCCATCCAAATCGGCCTGATCCGCATTCACCCTGAACGGGCAGTTGTCGGCATCGTTGTCGACGCCGTCACCATCCCGATCCG
>CBDUUY010000317.1:0-2445 GCA_965370535.1 uncultured bacterium | reverse complement strand
CTCTGCGAACGACATGAAGAACCATTGCAGGCCCGGTTGGGAGAACCCCATTCCGGCCGTCCAGTTCATGGTCTTCGAGCGATTGCGGAGGTGCTTCACCCCATGGATGACGAAGACCGCCCCGAGGGCAAGGCGGAGGATCAGCAGTGCTGCGTTGAAGGTGTCCGGCATTGTGTCTCCCTGCGGTGTGGACTCCTGAGGGAAACAGTCGTCAACCCGTCGATGGTCCCGTGGTCGCAAACGAGGCGACCGTCTCGATGTGGGAAGTCTGCGGGAACATGTCCACCGGGGCCGCCCATTGCAGGGTGTAGCCGGCCTCGGCGAGATGCCGGCTGTCGCGGGCCAATGAGGCCGGATCGCACGAGACATATGCGATCGCCCTCGGGGAGGTATGGGTGACCGCCTCCACCCCGTGAGGGCCGAGGCCTTCCCGGGGAGGGTCCACAACGGCGAGATCCCAATGTTCGTCGAGTGCCGGGGCGGTCTTGACGAACCTTCCCCGGAAGGCCCTGTGCTTCACCCCGGCTTCGGCTGCGTTGTGGGCGAGGTCGTCGGCACTCAAGCGGTTGGATTCGATGGACAGGAGTCGGCCTGCTGCACGGCCGATGATGATCCCGAACAAGCCTCCCCCCGCATACCCGTCCAGCAGGGTCTCCTCCGGCTGGGGGGCCAGGGCCTCTGCTGCCAGGGTGACGAGGGCCTCCGCCCCCGGCGTGTTGTTCTGGAAGAAGGCATCCCCGGTGATCCGGAAAGGAATCCCCGCCACGGTCTCGTGGATCACACCCGTCCCGATGATGGGCCGCAACCCCCGATGGTTGCGTCGGGAGACTTGGCATCCCCATTCCTCGATGTCTCGTGGCAGTTCGCCGTTGACCACCGCCAGGGACTCCCCGGTGGTGGTGGCGACTCGCAGGGTGATCTTCCTCGCTTCGCCCAGGTCGCCGAGTCGTGCGAACAACTCCGCCATGGCGGGTTCCATGATCAGGCACTCGTTGATGGGGACGGCGTCACGACTCCGCCGCCGACGCAGGGCGGGCCTGCCCCTCTCGACGGTGAAATCCATGCGGTTCCGGTATCCGTAGGGGCCTGCCGCCGGGATCGTGGGCCGGACCGGAGGATCGTCGATACGTCCCAGGTGGCGCAGTTGGCCGGTGACGATGGAGCGTTTCCACTCGAGTTGGGCCTCGTAGTCGGCGAACTGCCACTCGCATCCACCACAGTCGCCGAAGTGGCGGCACGGAGGGTCCACCCGCTGCGGTGAGGCGTCCAGCACCTGCTTCAACTCGACGCGGGCCCATGCACCCTTGTCCCGGACGACTTCACCCTCGACCCGTTCACCGGGCATGGCGCCCGCAACGAAGTGGGCTTTGCCGTCCACTCTGGCGACGGCTTCCCCTCCGTGAGCGATGTCGGTGGGTCGGAGTTCTATCACCCGCCCAAGGTAACCGCTCCCGGCTACTCCCCGGCCGACTCGAAGACCAGTTCCCGCCCATCGTTGGTGCTGATGGTCAGGAGCGACCCGTTCACGGAGGCGGTGGAGGCATCGCCGAGGATGCCGAGAACGGCGGCCTCCTGGTCCATGATGCCCTCCTCACACGCCATCAGCGTGCTCATGAGCGGGCCGATGTGTATCGGGATCAGGGGGGCGGCCGTGTCGCCTTCCACCTCGATGGGGCCGCCGTAGCCGTTGCATCCGCCGCTGCCGTTGACGGTCATGGCGATGAGGTCGATCTCCAGGGTCACCTCGGTGCCGGCGATCACCGAAGAGGCGATGTCGCCATCGATCAGAGTGGTGAGACGCCATGACCCGGCGAGCGGCAGATCGGGTTCGATCTGTTCGGAGACCAGGCGGATGACGGCCGAGCCGTCGGCGGCGTCCAATACCAGGGTGCCGCCGTCGAGGGTGAAGTGGTCGATGCGGCTCAGTGTCACCACGAACCGGTGCTCCTGGTCCATGACGCCCTCGTCGAGGCAAGCCATCTCCGTCATGCCGATGCCGCCGAACGAGATCTTGGATCCGGGTCCGGAGGTGATCGTCCCGAAGTAGGAGTTGCACCCGGTGGTGCCGCCGACTCCGGCTCCGTCCGCATCGAACTCCATGGTCGGCACGGCGTTGGCCAGCACCGGATCATCGGCGCCATCGATGCCGAATGAGAAGACGACCCAGTGGGTCCCCGCGAGGGAGGCAGAGTCGTCGGAGGCCGATGGTGTGGTCGTTGCGGTGGTGGTCGGCGGCGTGGTGGATCCGGTTGTGTCGGCTGCTTCGCCGCAGGCTGCGGCGATGAGTGTGACCAACGAGATCGTCGCGGCGAGACGGAAAAGCATGGTGTCGGCTCCTGTGTGGTGTTCGGCGATAAGACGCAACCAACCGGTGGTTTGGTTCCTGTGGGGTGGGGGAGTCTCCCGGCCGATCAGGGTCTTCAAGGGGGGACCCTCAAGGCGGGT
>CBDUUY010000316.1:0-2450 GCA_965370535.1 uncultured bacterium | reverse complement strand
CTAGGAGCCCGGGAGGCCGCTGCCGGCCTACGGCTCGATGATCACCTTGATGGCTCCATCGCGCCGTTCGTCGAAGGTGGCGAGACCCTCGGCGAAGTCATCGAGACAGAACGTGTGAGTGTGAAGCTCCTTCACCCGGATGCGCCCGTCGATCACCAAAGGGATCACCCGGCGCATCTCGCCGGCAGATGCCCGTGCCCCGACCAGCTCCTTCTCGTAGAGGACCAGGTCCTGGAACGACATGCTCACATCGTCGACCGGAATCCCCACGGTCGCACAGCGGCCGCCCCTCCTGAGCATGGCGATGCTCCAGCGGAACGAGTCGGGCACACCGGCACAGTCGAGTGCAACGTCCACCCCCAAACCTCCGGTGGTCGAGAGGATCGCCTCCACCGGGTCGACGGCCGAGTAGTCGACGGTCTCGTACCCCATGTCGGCGGCCTTCTGCAGGCGGCTGCCCCGGCCGACCACGATGACCCGGCCCGCCCCCAGGGCGCACGCTGCATCTGCAGCCAGCAATCCGATCGGCCCGGGGCCGAGCACGACGAGGTTGTCCCCGGGTCGCACTCCCCCGCGATTGGCCGTGTGCAGGGCGATCGACGCCGGGTCGAGCATGGCCCCTTCGACGAAGGACAGTTCGTCGGGAAGCCTCCAGATGGATTTGATGCCCTGCACCGCAAAATCGGCAAACGCCCCCTGGGAGTTGTGGCCGTGGTGCTTGTGGAGGCCCTGCACCCCATAGTTGTCGCACAGGTTGTACTTCCCCTCCACGCACTTCTCGCAGAACCCGCAGGCGTCGTGGGAGGTGCCGGCGATCCGATCGCCCACCGACCACCCGAAGGCCTCCGTCCCCTCGCCGAGTTCGACGATCTCGCCCGCCCACTCGTGTCCGGGGATGAACGGATACGAAGGCGGCCAGAAGCCCGGGTAGTCCCCCCGGATGAGATGCGAGTCGGTCCCACAGATGGTGATCGCGCTGACCTTGCACAGCACCTCGAATCGCCCGGGGGTGGGCTTGCCGACCTCTTCGATCCCGAAGTCGCCGGGACCCCTCAAGACCAGGGCCTTCATCTTCTGCCGCCTCTCAGATCACGGCCAGAGGATCGACCATCGAACCGGTCGCTCCCCGAATCTTCACCGGCAGCATCACGAACAGGAACTCGTAGACCCGATCGCGGGCCAGTTCTTCGAGGTAGATGCTCTCCATCAGATAGATGCCGTTTTCGATGAGAAGCCTGGTGTGCACCGGCTGCGGGTTGGCGGGAGTGCCACGATCGGGGGCAGGCTGCACTTCATAGGTCTCGGTGTCGGTGCCGGTCGCCACCACTCCCCGCTCCAACAGCCACTCGGCAGCCGACAGATCGGGCCCGGCCGTCTTGTGGGCCTCCATGGCTTCGGCATCCGGCCAGTACTTGAGGTACCCGGTCCGGATCAACACGACGTCCCACGGACGCACCTCCACACCCTGCGCCTCAGCGATCGCCTCCAGTTCATCCGCTCCCACCGGTTCGCCTGCCGGCAGTGCATCGACCCCGCGATAGGTGGGGGGGTCGAGGAACACTCCCCTGGTGAAGAACGGCGGCAGGTGCTCGGCATCCCCGACCATCGGACCCTTGTCGGACAGATGTTCGGCGGTGTTGCCTCCGCCGTACCAGTGGTTGTCCTCTCCAACCGTCATGTGGCCCAGCGCATCGACATGAGCCCCGGAGTGGGAAGTGGCCATGACGTATTCGGCCATGTAGCCGAGACCCGCCTCATTGGGCGGCCCCCACGGCTGGGCCTGCTCAGCCCTGATGCCGGGCGGCGTCCGGTAGTTGAGGACCTGGAAGGGCGGGTGCCCCGGAAACAGCGGCATCCCGGGAAAGCGGGAGGTGGCCAGCGAGTACCGGCGGCCTTCCTTCACGAACCGGGTGGCCTCGACGATCTTCTCCGGCGGGATGTCCCTGATCGGGCCCACATGGATGTTCTCACTCATTGTCTCGCTCCCTCATTGCACGCCACACCCGCTCGGGCGAGAGCGGCAGATCGCGGATCACCGCCCCGGTGGCGTCGAAGACCGCCGCACCTATGGCGGGCGCCACCGCCAACAGGGCGCCCTCACTGATGCCCTTGATCCCGTAGGGACCGGGGCCGTCGGCGTTCTCCACGGCGGCGCTGTGCATCTCGAGCGGCAGGTCCTTGCTCGTCGGGATGCGGTAGTCGATGGCGCCGACGTTTCGAATCCGGCCTTCGCCATCCAGGATGATGTGCTCCATCAGGGCGTGGCCGATCCCCATGATCGCCGCCCCCTCGTCCTGACCCGCGACCTGCACGGGGTTGACCGACAGGCCCGTGTCGCCGACGGTCACGTGGTTGAGAAGGGTGATCTCGCCCGTCCCCGAATCGACCTCGACCTCGGAGGCCGTGCAGTTGAATTCGAAGAAGGCCGCACTGCCACCCAGGGGGTGATC
>CBDUUY010000315.1:0-2457 GCA_965370535.1 uncultured bacterium | reverse complement strand
GGAGGATTGGCCTGCCACCTCTCGACGGCAGTGCCCGGATTGCTGTAGGAGGGGCCGGTGACCTTGTGGAATGTGGCGACCGCGATCGCCATTTCCCGGTCGAAGGCTCCATCGATGGCGCCCCGGTACAACTTCCTGTCACTGAGTGTTTGCTGGAGGAAACGCACCGCCCAGCCCCGGTCGCCTTCCGACAGGGCGACCAGTTCACAGGCCCTGGTCTCTTCGCCGAGGCACTCGTCCACGCCGGTGTTTCCCACGGCCACGTCGTCGCCGGCGCCGCCTCGGAGGATGTCATTGTGGCCGCCACCCTTGAGGATGTCGGAACCGGTCCATCCGGAGATCAGGTCGTCACCGGCGCCGCCGAGGATCTCGTCGTGGCCATCGCCACCTTTGATGATGTCATCCCCCAATCCACCGAACAGCAGGTCGTCGCCGGCCCCACCGCAGATGGTGTCGTTGCCCGCCAATCCCCTGATGGTGTCGTTGCCGCCGCCGCCCACGATCACATCGTCGTTGGGGGTGCCGATCAGGATGTCGTCGCCGGAGGTGCCCCACAGTGTGGCGGGCGATCCGTTGCAGGTCGAGGTGGCACGCTCCTGACCCCCGGCCACAGCCGGGAATGCCACGATCGCCATAGCGGCGAACACAATCAGGATCAGGCGTCGCATCCAGGCCCCTTACATCAGTACGAATCTATCGGATTCGCCCCCCCGGATTCTTGAATGCTTAATGCCCTGCCAGGTAATCCTGCAACTCGTTCAGCAGGGCGCTCCTGGCCCCGTCGCCCAGGAAGGTGGCCTCGATGGCGTTGCGGGCGAGGGTGGCCACATCCTGCCTGGTCAGGCCGAGAGCCTGCTGGATGGCCAGGTAGTTGTCCGTGAGGTAGCCGCCGAAATAGGCAGGGTCGTCGGAGTTGACGGTCACCTTGACTCCCCGGTCCAGAAGGCGTTTGAGGTTGTGGTCCTCGAGCGTGTCGAATACCCGGAGTCTGACGTTGGACAGCGGGCACATGGTCAGCGGGATCCCCCCGGCCGCCAGACGCTCCACCAGGGCGTCGTCCCTGTCGCAGGCGACCCCGTGGTCGATACGCTCGGCTCCCAGCAGGTCGAGTGCCCCGCTGATGTAGGCCGGGGGCCCCTCTTCACCGGCGTGGGCGACAGCCCTCAGGCCGGCTTCCCTGGCCATTGTGTACGCCTCGACGAACCGCTCAGGAGGATTGTCCCGTTCACCCGAGTCCAGGCCGACCCCGGCAATAGCGTCCTTGAACGGCGTGGCCCGGCGCATCGTCTCGACGGCATCTTCGCCGCTCAGGTGCCGCAGGAAGCACATGATCAGCATGGTCGAGATCCCGAACCGGTCGGCGGCATCGGCCTGGGCCCCGGCAAACCCGCCCATGAACGTCTCGAAAGGGATACCTCTCCCGGTATGGGTCTGCGGGTCGAAGAAGATCTCGGCGTGGCGGAGGTTCTCGTCGGCCATACGCTCCAGGTAGGCCCACATCAGGTCGTAGAAGTCCTGCTCGGTCTGCAGCACGGCTGCGCCCTGGTAGTAGATGTCCAGGAACGACTGCAGGTCGGTGAACTCGTAGGCGGCTCTCACCTCCTCCACATCTGCAAAGGGCAGCGCCATCCCGTTGCGCCGTGCGAGTTGGAACATCATCTCCGGTTCGAGGGTGCCCTCGATGTGGAGATGCAACTCGACCTTTGGCAGTCCCCGTATGAAGGCTTCCATGACTCCTCGCTTGACGACCGTGCCCGAGCCTACCCATGGGTCCCGGAGCAACGGGTCGAAAGTCCCCCGGCAAGTGTCGCGCTGTGCGCCTAGCCTGCGAGTAAGAGTCCTACGGCAAGCAAGAGTCCTACGGAGGGAAAACAGACATGGCTCGCAGACGATGGATGAGCGTCGTCGCGTTGGTGGCCGCCTTCATGCTGGTGATGGGGGCCTGCGGCGACGACGACGAAGTGTCAGGAGAAGGATTCATCTTCGGGATGATCCTGGTGGGACCCGAGAACGATCGCGGTTGGAGCCAGGCGCACTTCGAAGCCGGCCAGCACCTCGCGGATCAACTCGGGGCGACGATGATCTCCCTCGACCAGGTGAACAGTTCCGATCGGCCCGACACCAGGGTCGAACAGGTCATCGACGACATGGTGGCTCAGGGGGCGCAGTTGATCTTCGCCACCTCGGACGACATGAAGGATGGCGCTGCGATCGGGGCGGCCGACAATGCCGGTGTGCCGATCATCTGGTCATCGGGTGACAGCGCCTGGGCCGACGGCAAGGACTACAACCCTGCCTCGAACCTCGGCAACACCATGGGCCGGATGTACTACGCCAAGTTCATGGCAGGCTGTGCGGCCGGTCTGACGACCGAGACCGGCAGCATCGGATACCTCGGCCCGCTGATCAACGACGAGACCCGCCGTCTTGCCAACTCGGTCTATCTCGGGTCGAAGT
>CBDUUY010000314.1:0-2490 GCA_965370535.1 uncultured bacterium | reverse complement strand
TACACCCACCACCACCTCGAGATGACCAACGAGCACCTGGCCCATCCCGGCCCGCAGATCTCGATGAGCTGAGGAAGCCCGCAGGATTCCGGTCCAACTCTTGGTCCCGACGGCTCGATCAGCCGCGCAGGCACGACCCGGGCAGCCATCGCCCCACCGCGGGCGCTTCCGGTCCGGCTATCGCTACCCGGTGTCGATCACCAACCGCACCAACTCGGATGGCTCGTCGACGATCACCCACACCGCCCCGGGGGTGGCGGCAATACCGCTGGGGTACTGCAGCAGAGAAGTGAGACCGGCCACCGACAGACCATCGACCCAATAGCCCCACACCTCGAACGGAGGGCCGGCGGCGATCTGCCAGATAATGCCGTCGGCCGGTGCCAGCAGTCCGGAGCCGCCGGGGGTGTAGACCCGGTCCACCTCCGTGTTGGTGGCCGGATCGATCTTCCGTGTGAGACTCGACCAGGAATCGGTGACGAAGACGAACCCGCCGGCCTCGGCGACCGTGCCGTATGGGGTGTCGCAACCTGCGGTCAACTCGATCCTCGCCGTTGTCTGTAGTGAGGCGGCGTCGATCCGCAGCAGTTCGCAAACCTCAGCCCCACCCCGGGGAAGCACCCATACGGAGCCATGGGAGACCAGAGTGTCGGTCACCGAGATGGGACCGAGTTCGGTATCACCGACAAAGGCCACCGGCCCGGAGGCGTTGACGAACCCGGTGTCGTACCGATACAGGTGAGCGATCGTGTCGGCGCCTACGAACCAGTTGCCGATTACCCACGCCGCCCCCTCGCCGGCGGCCACGTCCCAGGGATGAGCGTCCTCGCCACCGGGCCATGCAAACCGGTCGACCACGCCGGTGGCCGGGTCCAGCCTGACAAGCGATTCCCGAAGGATCACCCACACGTACCCGTCACCCACCGCCAGGCGGATCGTTCCCGGATCTGCAATCCCTTGCGTGAGCGGATACTCGCCCTGGACCGAGCCGTTGGGGTCGATCCGGTACACGGTCGGAATACCCCCGGCGGTAATGCCGGTCGCCCACACCGAACCCATGCCTGTGGCGACGTTCACCAGCAGGTCGGCGCCCGTATCGACGGTCAACACCGCCGGTGCCCCGGCCTCCAGGGATTCCCCTTCGTACGGCACGAAGGTCCACCAGCGATCGGCCAAGCACGAGACCTCCGTCCCAATGCGGCGATCGGCACCGATCGTCGAGAACACCTCGTCCCGGTAGTAGGCCTCCAACCCCGAGACAAGCCCCAAGCACCACGCCTCGGCGAAGGTGTCATCGGCGAAGAAGCGGTCCGGCGTCTGGCACACACTCGACGACAGCGGGCCGTTCACGAGGAAAAGCCCCTCGTACAGACCGACATCGAAGCCCTGGCAGAACGCCGCCGCTCCGAGGGAGTCGCTGCCGGTCTCCGAGTCCGCCATGCCGTCGGTGAAACCCACCACGATGGAGATGTCGTAGGTGGGGTTGCCGAACAGATGAGAAGACAGGAGCTCGTAGTGCCGGCCGTCATCGGTGCCCGGCGTGGTCGTGGGGGCGGCCGTGGTCACCGGTGCGCCCGTCGTCGGGGCCCCATCACCAGTGGTCGTGGTGATCTCAGCAGTGGTGATCGTTGTCACATCGCCGGTGATCGTTGCCGCATCGTCGTCACCACAGCCGCTCAGGGTCGTGGCCAGGAGAATCCCGGCGACCAAAATGCAAGACGCTATTCCCAACCGATTGCTGCGATTCCCCACCGTTTGTTCCCTTGCCATGATCTGCCTCCCTGCGATCATCTGCCGTTGGGCCGCCACATCAACGAACAGGGACATGCAGTCCCCACTCCAAAACTACACGCCCCCGTCGTTCGGAACCTCTCCCCGAGAAGGCACAGGACCAGAGCAGATCGCGCCGATCACCCACCCCCGAGACGGCCGTCGCTAGATGAGGTCCTATGCACCCCCGAGGACATCGAGCATTTCGAGTTCGAGGGGTACACCGCCACCCGTATCGGCATCACCGAGAACGGCGAGTGGATCTGGTTCTACTGCGTGGACTGCGGGAATTAGCGACTGCGGGTGCCCCGTCCCAAATTGCACGGCGTCCCACCGGGGAGGAACGACGTGCCCGGATCGGCGGTCTACGGGGTCGCAACGAAGTGAGACGACGAGGTGAGGAGCACACCGACTCCGGTGCAGATGCTCGACTGCAGTCCTCAGGGACCTGCGGCGGGCGTCACCTCTCCCCGGAAGGGGACGAAGCCGACCTCACCGATAGGCTCACGCCAGAGGTCGTTGAGATCCCGGTGGCAGATAGTCTGTGGATCGCAGGGACCCTGCCGCCGAAAGACCCCCGATTGCACGGTGCATCATGACCCAGAACCCCGGAGACGCGACGCTATGAGCGATAGGGAAGACGGCGAGCCAGCAGAGAAGTACGGCTGGGCCGGCTTCTACGGCGCGCTGTGCAGCAGTTCGCACCATCTGCTTCGGGGT
>CBDUUY010000313.1:0-2505 GCA_965370535.1 uncultured bacterium | reverse complement strand
GAGGGCCAGATAGGGCTTGCGGCCCAGGTTGGCGACGTTGATCGCCACCCGGCCACCCGGTTCGAGCACCCGGTGGGTCTCCGCGAGGACCCTGGCCAGCAGACCCAGGTACTCATCGAGGCTGAGGTCCTGGTCGTACTCCTTGCCGACGTTGTACGGCGGCGAGGTGACCATGAGGGCCACACAATCAGCGGGGAGTTGATCCATGTGCTCCGAGGATTGGCAGTGGAGGGTGTCGAGGACCCCGGGCGGCGGGGCCACAGGCTCACCCGACGAGGATGGCCCGACGGCGGTGTGCAGACGGCGTCGGTAGAACGCGGAGGAGTCGTGACTCTCCCGCTTGCCCGCGCCAAAACTGGCCGTCTCTGTTGCCACGTCGCGTGACCTCCGGTGACTCTGCGTCACGCTAACCGGAGGCCCCCCCAATTCTGTGCCTTTGCACTGCCTCCGAATCCACCTCCGAACCGCTCCACGACGCCGGTGCCCGGGTCGATTAGCATGGCTCCTCCGGCCCATTCCCTGCTGGGAGTCCTTCGCACAAGGCCGTAGCTATCCGTGAAAGGCCGCATGAGAACCTCGAAGACATTCGTCGCCGTCGCCGTCGTCATCGGCCTGTTCGCAGCCGCCTGCACCGGGACGGAGGCCGACCCGACGACCACAACGCCCCAAGATGTCGAGACCACCACGGCGCCCGAGGCGACCACGACTACGGCTGCATCGACAACGACCACTACCTCACCCGACCCGACGACGACCACGACCGAGGCCACGCCGCCGCTCGTCCTCTGGGCCGACGAGACCGCTGCCGCCGTGCTCCGGGGATACATCGCCGACTTCGAATCGGCCACCGGCATCCCTGTCGTGGTCGAGACATTTGCCGCCGATGAGATCGTCCCCAGGTTCCGGGATGCGGATGGATCCACCGGGGCGCCCGACCTGTTCATGGGCTCGCACCGATGGATCACGCAACTGCAAGACGATGGCCTGGTGGCGGAGATCAGACTCCCCTATCCCGGTGAGTATTTCCCGCTGGCGTTGGATGCGTTCACAGTGGGCGGCACCCTCTACGGGCTCCCCTATGCCATCGAATCTCCCGCCCTCTACCGCAACACCGAGCTCGTACCCGAGGAACCCGCCGATTTCTCAGCGCTGATCGCCGCATGCGAGACACTCGATGCAGCGAACCGGTGCCTCGGCATCCCGGCCGATGACCCCGAGGTGCACCTCGCCATCATCAACGCCTTCGGAGGGTATGGATTCGGATATGGAGACGGCGGCTTCGACGTCACGGACGTGGGCCTCGACACCGAAGGCGCCCTGTTGGGAGCCGGTTTCATCGACGAGCAGGTCAAAGCCGAGAGACTCCACGAGGCGATCGGAGCCGAGGCGGCTGCGGAGCTCTTCCGGCTCGGAACCGAGGCCTTCTTCTTGTCGGGCCCCGTTCCCAACCCGGGCCCGGTCAATTGGGACGCCGCCCCGTTCGAGCCTCTGGGTGCCGATGGCACGGCCATCCTCGCAGAGGTACACGGTTTCATGATCAGCGCCTCCGCTGCCCAACCGATGGCTGCTCAGGTGTTCTTGACCGAGTTCGTGGCCACCGAGAACGTGATGTTCGATTTCTTCTTGACCGACTTCCGGGGCCCGGCCATGCAGAACGCGTACGCGGATGCGGTGGCCACCGATGCCCGGATCGCGGCATTCACACCGGTCGATGCGGAATCCGCACTGCTCGTCCCGACTCCCCCGGAGACAGAGGCGTTGTGGGCGGCTCTCGACAACGCCCTGGCCATCATCTACAACCAGGGGTACTCCGAAGAGGTCGCCGATGCAGAAACGGCTTTTTCCCAGACCGCAGCGGTGTTGCGGGGGGCGGCAACTGAGGGCTGACCAGCAGGCCCGCCGGAGAGATCTCAGAACCCCAAGTGCGCCTGTCGGCAGGGTGGACCGGTGTCTGTGATGCGCATATGGGGAATCCTCCAGATGTGCAGGCGATCGTCACACCACACATGCCCCCGACCCCACTCGTTGATAGGCTGGGATCCGAACTTCGCCGGGAGGTGAGGCGAGGTGATACCGCAAACTCGAATGGGCCGTCTGGCGGTCGGGGGTGATGCCGTCTCGCTGGTGTTCTTTGTTGTGTTCATCGGACTCGTAGCCGGAGGGCAGACGGGCGGGGACACGTTCTTCTCGAACCCGTGGCTGTCCTGGTCGATCCTGCTGGCGGGCGGCGCTGCCGTTGCTGCAGGCACCGTAGGTCTCGTCTGCCTCCTCACTCACCGGGAACGATCCCTTCCGATAATCATGACCGTGGTCCTCGGCGGCGTGGTCCTCGCCTGGGTGATCGCAGAGATCGCCTTCCCCCACTGATCTCACGCTCCGACAAGTCATGGTGAGGTGTCGGCGGGGTGGGCGAGTGTGGAGCAATGTCACTTGAACGTGAAGGTCACGTACACCGGATTAATCCGTCCGTACTGTCGCCAGTCAGCCAGTTGTCGTCTTCGCCTG
>CBDUUY010000312.1:0-2507 GCA_965370535.1 uncultured bacterium | reverse complement strand
CGAAACCCAACCCAGAACGCGAAGATCAAATACGCCGCACCTCTTCAGGGGGAGGAACAATTTGGGAGTACCTGTCGACAGGGTCCCTCGCATTGTCCCGTTGGGGGTTCGGTGGCTGGGCCTGCCGGCGGGTGAGCGTTGCCCCGCAGCCCTCCACCCGACTGCAGGGTCGGGTCACCAGTTGACCGACACACCAGTGGGAACCAACGCCTCTCCACTGGGGCATGATTCCCTCACCGACCCTCCGGGGATCAGGCCGGGTCGGAGAACTTTGCGTACTCGTCCAGTGATTCCGGGTTGGCTAGGGCGTCCCGGTTCAGGACGGGTTCGCCCGCCAGTGCCTGGCGGACCGCCTTCTCCACTTTCTTGCCGCTGATCGTGTAGGGGATGGCGTCCACCTCATGGATGTGGCGCGGCACGTGGCGAGGGGTGGCGTTGGTGCGGATAGCCGACCGGATGCGGCCCCGCAGATCGTCGTCGAGGCCGGTGCCGGGGGCCGTCTTGACGAACAGCACCACCTCCTGGTCGTCGTCTACATCCCTCCCCACCACGATGGCATCGTCCACCTCGGGCATCTGCTCGATGGCCCGATAGATCTCGGCAGTCCCGATCCGCACGCCTCCCGGATTCAGGGTCGTGTCGCTGCGGCCGTAGACAATCATCCCGCCCTCGGGTCGGATCTCGACGTAGTCTCCGTGGGCCCATACGCACGGGTACATCGCGAAGTAGGCGGCCCGGTAGCGGGACCCGTCGGGGTCGTTCCAGAACGAGATCGGCATCGTGGGCCAGGGGGCGGTGCAGACCAGTTCGCCCTGCTCCCCGGTCACCGGGCGGCCCGCTTCGTCGAACGCATCGACGGCCATTCCCGGCCATCGCGCCGTGATCTCCCCCCGGCGAACCGGAAGGATCGGCACCCCCCCGGCGAAGACCCCCACCAGGTCGGTGCCGCCGGTGACCGATGAGATCACGATGTCGGAGGCGACGTTCTCGTACACCCAATCGAACTGATCGGGGTTGAGAGGGGCACCCGTGGACCCGACCCACCGCAGTGCCGATAGGTCGGCGATCCCGGAGGGGATGATCCCCTGGTTGGCGCAACTGAGGAGGAACTTGGGGCTGGAGCCGAAGTGGGTGAGACGGTGCTCGCCGGCGATGCGCCACAGCGCACCCAGATCGGGCTGAGCGGGGCTGCCGTCGTAGAGCACGATGGTCGCCTCCGATGCCAGGTTGCTCACCAGCCAGTTCCACATCATCCACCCACAGGTGGTGAACCAGAACACCCTGTCTCCCGGCCGCACGTCGGATGCCAGCATCTGCCCGCTGAGGTGTTTCAACAGCACTCCGCCTGCTGCGTGCACGATGCTCTTGGGCGGCCCGGTCGTCCCCGACGAGTACATGATGTAGAGAGGGTGATCGAAGGGGAGTTGGGCGAACTCGGGGCGGTCGTCGTCTCCCTGCTCGAAGTCCTCCCACGGCATCCAGTCCCTGGAGCCGAGTGAGATGGGAGCGCCGATGTAGTCGACGACCACCACCCGATCGGGGTCTTGGATGGAATCGAGCACCGTCCCGACGGTCTCGCCGAGTGGGATGACCTTTCCGTGGTAGCGGTACCCGTCGGCGACGATCAGCACCCTGGGTTCGATCTGGCCGAACCGGTCTACCACTCCCATCGCCCCGAAGTCGGGAGAGCACGATGACCACACGGCTCCGATGGAGGCGGCGGCCAGCATGCCGATGATCGCCTCAGGGCAGTTGGGTAGGAACGCTGCCACCCGGTCGCCCACTTCGACACCGGCATCCAGCAACCCTTGCCTGGCCCCTGCGACCCGGCGATTCAGGGTCTTCCAGGTGATCGTCTCAGGAGAGCGGCCCTCGGCCGTGGCAATGATCGCCGGAGTGTCGTCGGATCGCCGCAGCAGGTTCTCGGCGAAATTGAGCCTCGCCCCGGGAAACCACTCGGTGCCGGGCATCGCTTCCCGGCCGATGGGTCGGGAAGCGGGTTCGGAGGCGATCACACCGCAGAAGTCCCACACCGCCTGCCAGAAGTCCGCCCTGTCTGTGATCGACCACTTCCAGAGATCGTGGTAGGTCTCGAATGCCTGCGGTTGTGACTGCATGAACCGCCACAGGGCGGTTCCCTCTATCTGTTCCCTGGTGGGAGACCACAGAATCTCACCCATGATCGGGACGCTAGCGGAGTGGCGAGTTCCGGTGGAGCAGGCGGTCGTACCATCCCGCACCCGTCAGCACGGCGCCGACGGCAATGATGGGGATGTTGGCGGCGATGAGGCCGATACCCAACAGTGCCAACCCGGCGATGGTGCGAAGCCATCGGTCCGTCGAGGTGATACCCGTTGGGGCCCGCCGGGCCGGGTCGAGTGCGGATTCGTAGAGGGCTGTGAGGTCCCCGGCCCCTGCCCTGCCGACGAGGCGCCCTCCGCCGGCGCCGTCGCTGCGAAATGCCATCAGGGTGGGGACCGCGTGTACCCCCAACTCCGCGGCGGCCT
>CBDUUY010000311.1:0-2509 GCA_965370535.1 uncultured bacterium | reverse complement strand
GGCCTGGAGGCGCAGCAGGGTCAACGCGACAGATGTCTTGCCGCACCCCGACTCCCCCACCAGCCCGAGGGAAGATCCCTTCTTCAACTCGAACGAGACATCGCTGACCGCCGAGACCATGCCTTCCTTGGTCCGGTAGTCCATAGTGAGGTTCTTCACCTCGAGCATGGTCTCGCCGGGGCGGGCGTCTCCGCTATCCATCACCTTGTCCTGTGTCGTTGTCATTTGTTCGATCCTCGGGTCAACGGGCTCGGAGCCTCGGGTTGATCACCTCGTCCATCGCACGGCCCACCAGGAAGAAGGATGCAGCGAGCAGGGTGACGGCCAGGCCTGCGGGGAACAGCAACCACCAATAGTCGGTGCCCGACAGCAGGTATCCCTGGCTGTGGGCCGTGAAGATCATGATCCCCCAACTCATCTGAACGTTCATCAAGCCGAGGAAGGACAGCGTCGCTTCGAGGGCGATGGCTTCGGTCACCGTGAACATCATGTAGAGGAACGAGAGCGGCAGCACGTTCGGGATGATGTGCCGCAGGATGATGTGCCGGTTCGAGCCCCCGGCCACCCGGGCGGCATCGACGAAGGGTTTGACCGTCACCGACAACGCCTGCGACTTGAGAACGATGGCCGTCCCACCGAACCCGGACAGAAGCCCGATCAGGACTCCTAACAGCGGAAGCGTCAACGTGAACAGTGCACCTACGACGATGAGCACGGGGATCAGCGGAACCAGCAGGATCAGGTCGGCGAATCTCATGAGAAGTCCGTCGGTCCATCCTCCGTAGAACGCCGCAATCGATCCGATCGTGGTGGCGATCACCACGGCGGTGAAAGCGGCGATTCCACCCATGAGAAACGCGGCCCTGGCGCCGTACATGAGTTGCGAGAGGATATCGCGGCCGAGAGGATCGGTGCCCAGCCAATGTGTGCCCGACGGAGCGGCCGGCTGCTCCGGAATCGAGAGCACCTCACCCACCTTGACGAAGGGGTTCGACATCAGCTTCGCAGTGGCCAGGTCCATCTCGGAACTCGGGTCCTGGACCTCGTCCACCACCAGGTATTCGGCGGTCGGGGCGTCGTACCCGGTCACCGGATCGTAGATGGCAGGGTCCCACGCGGTCGCCATCAGGATCGGGTGCAGAACACCCATCACGGCGAAGAGCGCGATCACGCTGAGTCCGATGACGCCGATCTTGTTGACTACGAACATGCGCCAGTTCCGGCCAAAAGTCTTCCGCGCCAACCGCAGGCGAATTCGCCACAGAGGGTCCTGAAGCACCGGGCCCTCTCCACCAGGAGCAGGTGGCTCGGTACCGACCGCAGTCGGTTGTTCCAGATCGCCGCGTTCGGTCACGATCGGCTCCTCCTTTCGATCATCAGTAGCGAATCCGTGGATCTAGATACGCGTACAGGATGTCGGCGATCAGGTGCCCGACCATCGCCAGCACGGCGATGATCGACAGGGCACCCATGGCCAGCGGGATGTCCTCCAACAGAACTGCGTTGTACAGCAGGAGCCCGATACCCGGCCAAGTGAAGATCGTCTCGGTGATGATCCCTCCGCCGATGACAAAAGCCAGTGCCAGCACGAGAGAGGTGACCACCGGCAAGAGGGCGTTGCGGGCGGCATGCCGATCCCGGATCACCTTCTCGGGCAGTCCCTTGGCCCTGGCGGTGAGGATGTAGTCCTCCCGCACCGTTTCCAGCATCGCGCTCCGGGTGAGCAGCATGATCCCCGCAAAGGCGACGAGAGTCAGCGTGATCACCGGCAGCATCGTGTGGTGCAGGATGTCGGCTGCGTAGGGGCCCATCGGCGAGATCCAGAAGTAGATGAACGGGAAGGCGACCCCCGCGAGGAATGCGTAGTTCCTGACCCGGATGGCCTGGGCGAACTCGAGATTCCGGCGCGCAATGAAGGTGATCACGGCTGCAACGAACATCCCGATCACCGCCATCAGGATCATCCGGAGGAATACCTCGTTGGTGGTGAACGGTGAACCGAGCCAATCCCGCACGTCGATGAACTTGTTGATTGGGAATACTCGGACTCCCGTCCATTCGGTCAGCAAGAAGCCGAACCCCCAAATCATCAGGAGCGCAAACCAGGGATAGAACACCGTGTACAGGCCCACCCCGCCGAGCGTCAGGAGGTACTCGGTCGCCTTGCCTCGCCGCCAAGCCAGCACCTTGCCTGTCAGGAAGCCCAGGTAGTAGGCCAGGAGAGTCGCCGAGAGGAACAGAACGATGGTTCGCGGCAGCGCCTGGCCGATGAGGGTTGTCACCGGTGTGGGGTACTGGGACAGGCTGTTGCCCATGTCCCCGGTGAAGAAGTTCCTCATGTAGGCCAGGTAGCGAAAAAAGAGCGGCTGATCCAGGCCGAGGCGGGCGGCCAGCCGGGCCTTCTCCTCTGGAGGGATGTCCGGGTTGCCGATGTACTGCTGTGAGAGATCACCGGGCTGGGCCTCGAGGAGGAAGAAGAGGATGGTGAGGAAGATCACGAACAGCAGAA
>CBDUUY010000310.1:0-2568 GCA_965370535.1 uncultured bacterium | reverse complement strand
ACGGTCGCCGACGTGGTGTATCCGGTGGTGCCGGCCCCCGAGTAATACAGAGCGATCAGGTCGGGGTTGGTGGCATGGAGAGTGCAGCGGACGGCTCCGGGTGCCACCGGCCGGCAATCCTCGGCCTCGAAGCCGGCCCTGAACCCGGAGATGAACCCGGCGTAGTGGGTGAGGGCCGGCCCGCCGGTGAGGTCGATCGCATCGAGCACGGCTGCGAGATCACCTGCGCCGACCGGAGTCCAGAAGGCCCCGGCGGCCGTCACCTGGTCCCGGCCCGGCAACTCAGAGGCGGAAAGACCATCGGCATCGTCGGACGGCACGGTGGCCGGGGTGGAAGGTTCCGAGGTACGGTCGCCGTATGCCCCCATCATCCAGGCGGTGATCCCCACCACGGCTGCCAATCCGGCGATGACCCATAGCGGGTGGGGCCGCTGTGTTCGGGAGGGCTCGGGGACCGGGTGCATCGAGTCATTGTGACCCGTTTGCTGCTGTGTGGGGTCGGATCAGCCCTCGCCGACGGCGTACATGTACCCGTCCCACGAGCCGACGTAGATGTTCCCGTTCCACACCGCCGGTGTGGCCTCGATGCGGCCACTGGTCAACTGGTACTCCCACACCAGTGCCGGTTCGGCCGGGTCGGTCAGGTCGTAGTTGCGGATGGTTCCATCGACGATGGCCAGGATCAGGTGCCCGTCTACGACCAGCGGTGATGACATGTGGCGAGGCCCGCTGTACGACCCCACCCCGATGGGGTCGATCCACAACTCCTCACCGGTCTCCTTGTCTACAACGACCAGGTACCCCCTGTTGGTGACGGCGTAGATCACCCCGTCTCCGAGGGCAGGAGTGGCCCACATGCCGCCCTTGGCCGGGGGTTCGGTCAGAGAGAACATGCCCCATACATAGGGGTCGTCGGGTTTGGAGGGATCGAGTTTGATCAACTGGCCGAGTTCTTTGGCCCGGCTGTTGTAGCGCTCGTACTGGGCGGCCACATACAGCATGCCCTCCTCGTCCACGATGATGGCTGCGTCCACGTCATCGCCGACCCAGTAGTCGAAGACGATCGGGGCATTGCCGTTGCCTATATCGGTGATGTCGAGGCCCACAACCCGCCCACCCGAGTTGGCGAAGTACACGGTGCCTTCAAAGATCGCAGCGGAGCCTTCGACGCTGACCGCCATGTACCCGGAGGGACGGATCGCATCGAGCAACTCGTCGGTGTAGGTCTCCATCTTGAAGAGCAGTTCCGGAGCGACCGTGACATAGCCTTCGGCGTCGTAGGACCGGTTGAGGCGCCAGATGTAGAAGAACCCGTTTTCGGCGCCCTCGAACATGATGTCGTTGACGATGCGGGGACTGGCGTCCCAGTCGTCGTTCCACCGCCCCTCGATGGACAGGTTGGCCTCGGCGTACCACAACTCGACGGGATCACCGCGGTCGAGCGCCAGAATCCGCAGCCGATTGTCGCGTGAGCCGAAATAGACCAGCGGGTACCCGTCGGGATCGATGGTGGGGCTGCCCTTGATGATGTCGCCGGTCAGCACCGACGCCCTGGTGTCCTCGCCGGTGGCGGCGTTGACGAAGTGGAGCCGCCGGTCGTAGGCGCCGAAGATCAACTCGGTCACACCGTCGGCCCGTTCCCACACCACGGGTTGGCCGGTCCATCCGTTGCCGCACCATCGGCTGGTGGTGCCCAGATCGGTGGACTGTGAGCACATGGGGGCGTCCGGGTAGCGCCACAGGCGTTCGGGAGTCTCCGGGATGGGCCCTGTGCCGTAGAACGAATTGGTGGGGTTGCCCCGGAAGGTGAGCAGGCCGGTGACGGTGTCTCCCCATGGTTCGCCGACGGTACGCCGATCGACCCACTCGTGGAGGGGAGCGAGCGCCTTGGTGGTGACTGTGGTGGTGGACGAGGATGCGGTCGTTGGGTCGGTCGAGGAGGGGACCGTGGTCCCGGTGGCTTCGGTGGTGGTTTCGAGGCCCGTCGTCGATGTGGGTATCGCCACGGTGCTGCCGGGGTCGGTGCCGTCGCCGTCCGATGCGAGGAGCAGGAACAGGATCAGGCTTCCACCGGCGAGCGCGACCGCTGTGAAAAGGCCAATTATCCAGGGATGACGGTCGGCGGACATGTGGATGGGACATTACCGGCGCCTCGGCATAGGTGTGGGGACCCCGGACAACCGGTTGGGGGGCTTCTCCCGTGTGTTAGGGTGTTTGGGCATGCCTGAAGATCACACCACAAAACTCTCAGGTTCACCCGAAACCAGTGAGAGTGAGGAGATGTACCTCCTCACGATCGCGGTGGCCGTCGAGGATGGCCACCAGGGCCCGCTTGCCCTGGCGGCGCTGGCCGAGGCTCTGCAGGTGTCCCCGGCCTCCGTCAACGAGATGGTCCGCAAACTCGAGGGCCGGGACCTGGTCTCCTACGAGCCGTACCACGGGGTATCACTGACCGAGGCGGGGCTGGTGGTGGCCCATCGGGTGTTGCGCACCCGGCGGCTCTGGGCCCGTTTTCTGGCCGATCATCTCGGATTCACCCCCCATCAGGCCGATGCGATGGCTTGTGAC
>CBDUUY010000309.1:0-2584 GCA_965370535.1 uncultured bacterium | reverse complement strand
CCGCCGTACCGCCATCGGGGCGGTGGGGCTCTCCGTGGTGGCTCTGGGCCTCGTGCTGATGCCGCTGCCGGGTCCCGGCACCCTGATCGTGGCGGGGGGACTCAGTGTGCTTCGCCGCGAATACCCGGTCGCAGGCAGGGTCCTCGATCGTATGAGCGGAATCCGGAGGAGGGTGTGGCCGTGGAAGAACCGCGACTGCGAGGCCGATTCCCCCGAATGAGGTCTCCTTTGCTCTCCATCACCAGAATGGCCTTCCTGCTCATCCTCCTGTCTTCCTGACGGTCCCCGCCGTCGCCATCGCCCAGTTGTCCGTGGCTGCCGGCCGCGCCGTCCGGCACCGATAGGATCGCCGCTGTGAGCACCTACGACATCGCAGCAGTCCGCAACCGGTTCCCGGCCCTCACCGAGGGCGCTCTCGCCGGAAACGCAGTAGATCTCGACGGGCCGGCGGGCACACAGGTTCCCGAGTCTGTCATCGAAGCAATGGCCTCCGTGCACCGCGGGGGCATCAGCAACATCGGGGCCGTCTTCCCGACGAGCGCAACGGCCGATCGCATCACTTCCGAAGCCAGGGCGGCCATCGCCGATCTGTTCAATGCGGGATCGGACGAGATCGTCTTCGGGCAGAACATGACCAGCCTGACCTTTGCCGTTTCGCGCGCCCTTTCACGGGAGTGGGACGAAGGCGACGAGATCGTCGTCACCCTGCTGGACCACGACGCCAACGTGACACCGTGGCGACTGGCCGCGGAGGACCGGGGTGTTGTCGTCCACACCGTGCCATTCGATCCGGCTTCCGGCTTGCTTGACATGGAGGCACTGGCCGGGTCCGTCGGCCCACGTACCCGGCTGGTGGCGATCACCCACGCTTCGAATGCTCTGGGCACGATCCCCGATGTCCACGCCGCCATCGACATCGTGCACCAGGCCGGGGCGCTGGCCTATGTGGATGCTGTGCACTACACGCCGCACGGTGTGGTGGACGTGGCATCCCTCGACTGCGATTTCCTGGTGGCCTCCGCCTACAAGTCCTACGGGCCCCATCTGGGGGCCCTCTATGCCAAACGGGAACTCCTCGAGCACCTGCGGCCGTACAAGGTGGTGCCCGCTCCCGATGAGGGGCCCGGCAGGTGGGAGACGGGGACACAGAGCTTTGAGGCACTGGCCGGGGCTGCCGCGGCCGTCGAGCACATCGCCTCCCCGGGGGATGGCAACTCCCGGCGGGATCGCATCATCGCCGGACAGCACCTGGTGCACGGCCACGAGACGGCACTGGCCCGCCGGTTCCTGGCGGGCGCAGCCGGGATCGGGCGCCTGCGAATCTACGGCATCACCGACCCTTCTCTCCTCGCCGGGAGGGTCCCGACCTTCTCGGTCGCGATCGAGGGAGTGCGGGCCGCCGCCGTCGCATCACGGATGCAACAGCAGGGCCTATCCGTCAGGGCAGGGCACTTCTACGCCACAGGCGTCATGCGGCACCTGGGCGTGCTCGATGACGGGGGATTGGTGCGCCTTGGGTTCGTGCAGTACACGACGCCCGATGAAGTGGACCGGACCCTGGACGCCCTGGAAACGATCGCTTCGAGCGGGGGATAGGCGGCGCCGGCCCCTGGGGTCGCCGGTGCCCGCCACTGATCGAACCGGCGATGAGCCGTCAGCCCGGCCGGCACCATCTGCAATCGCCCGCCTTCGGGCGGCGGGGCAGCGACGCCACCGGGGGAGCGGGGCGAATGGCGGATACGGAGGCTCACCCGTGATACAAACAAACGCCAGGCATCGATTCCCTTCGGTTCCTCGCCATCAGTTCACGGGTGAGGCGAGTGAGGTCACCGCAGCCTGGGGCAACCCTTCACGATGTCACTCCTCCGATCCCTGCCCACCAACGTCGCAACGAGGCACTTTCAATCTGGACCGGCGCGTGGCACAATTGTGGCCATGTCGAGTGAACCCCTCCGCACGGTCCGAGACCGCTTCTCCGAATTCGTCGATCGAGTGTCGCGACAACACGAACGTGTTGTCGTCACACGCAACGGAACACCTGCAGCAGTGCTGATCAGCCCCGAGGATCTCGATTCTCTCGAGGAGACACTCGCCGTACTCGGCGACTCTGAGGCCGTCGCAGAGTTGGTTGAGGCACACCGCGCCTACCTCGACGGGGATGTCGTTCGCGGGACCGGGGCAGTCAAGGCTCTTCGCCCCCGGTGACCGATGCTCGCTACGACATCGTGGTGACCGCGACGGCAGCGCGTGCCATCAGCGAGACCCTGCCGGAGGCAGTGGCCTTCGCGGTGATCGATCTCATCACCGGACCCCTGCTCGACAACCCACGGCGACTCGGAGCGCCGCTGCGCGTTGAACTGGAGGGAATCTGGAGTGCCCGGCGAGGGACCTACCGAGTCCTCTATCACATCGATGACGAAGCGAACGAGGTCATCATCCTCCGAGTCGGTCATCGCAGAGACATCTACCGATCCGACTCATAGCTCACTGGATCAGCTGACGGATCGCTCCCCTGGGGTGCCGTCGATAAAGCACACCCCTCCTCGAGGGGGACGAAACACTCTGGGAATCAGGTGGATGAGAA
>CBDUUY010000308.1:0-2599 GCA_965370535.1 uncultured bacterium | reverse complement strand
CAACAACATTGACGGGTCATACGGCGGCGCACCAGACGCCTCAACATACGAGTCATAGATCACCGAAAGATCCAACAACTCGTCAACGACCTCGCCAACAAACCGTGCCGTATGGTCCTGCGGAACCCAATCATCAAGCGACGGTGGCATGAGAAACGACTGGTCCGGGTCGTAACGACGGAACACCTTCGACCTCCCCGCCGGAACCCTCACTGCCGGAGGCTCACCCCCGCCGGTCACCTCGAACAGCGTCTCACCAGCAGAGTCATTCTTCATACCCGAAGTCTCGTCGAACCCAACCAGAAACGCGAGAACCGACACCAGCCAAAAACCCCGCCAACGATCAACTATCCGACCCCCTCACCGACACATACTGACCCACGCTCCTAGGCCCGTTTCCGCCCGGATCACTGTGCCCACGGCCCTACACGCCAGGCCGGGTCTAACTCATCGACCGTCGGTTCCGCTTCGGGAGGGGTGTGCTCAAGAGTCGGCACCCCAGGGTGCAGTGATGTCACGGTCCGGCCTCTACTGCTCGCGTGAGACCTCGTCTATCCGGTCCCGCACATACGCCATCTCGGCTTCGAGGCGACGGAGATGCTCCCGCAGTTCAGTGACGTCCTCGGGTCTCGCTTCTCTCACCGGCGGCCACGTTGCTGATGGCGGAGGGGGATACGGGTACGAGCTCCAGCACGGTCCATGATGGTGCCACCCACATGCCATGGTTGCCTCCCATTCGATGTCGGAAGGATGATGCGTTCTACCAATCACTGTAGGCCACGCTCGGGTCGGGCGGAAGGGGCAGATATCGGAGGTGGATCCGTCGGGTCAGACCCTGCCAAAGGGTCTCCTGAGAGGCGACTGCTCACCCAATTGAGTCCTCTCCCGGATAGTTCGCTCACTCCCGCCTGGGGTAGGGGGCGTGGTGGTGGGCGGCACGGTGGTGGCGCCGGCAGAGCAGCCTGAGGTTGTCGAGACTGGTCGGCCCGCCGTTTGCCCAGTGCTGGATGTGGTGGGCATCGCACCACTCCGTCGGAATGTCACATCCCGGGTGGCTGCAGCCGCCGTCGCGGGTGTTGAGGGCCCGCCGCAGCGGCGGGGGGATGGTGCGGGTGGCCCGTCCGATGTCCAACGGTTGTGAATCGCCCCGGGTGATGATGCGGGAGACCCTGGCGTCGCAGGCGAGTCGGCGGGCGGCTTCCGACGTGATGACCCCGGTAGGGCCTACCTCGCAGGTGTGCCCGGCCCGGCCCTCCAGGCTCTCCAGATCGATCGTGACCGTCACATGGGGGCGTTCGCCGCCGACCACCGGGCGGTCGGTGCCGTCGAGGTGGCGGCGGCAGATCTCCACCAGGGCATCGGCGCGCCGCTGGGTCGGTGTGCGGTGGTCGGTTGTATCCACCTGGCATGGGTCGGTGAGGGACCGGAGTGCGGTGATGACCGTGGCGCCGCCTTCGGGGTCCAGGTCGCCGTCGATGCGGACGACGCCGTTCCAGGTGACTGAGGTGTGGAGGCGCCGGCGTTGGAAGGCACGATCGGCATCGTTGAGGTGGCCTTCGTGGTCGGCGAGACGCCGCCAGTAGGCGATCGCCTTGGGGAACGAGCGAGCATCGAGCGCCCCGGCCTGGGTGACCAGCATGCCCTCGTCCCGTTCGAAAAGCTCGGGATTGGTGGCGCGAGCCTCGACCAGGAGCCTCACCCTGGGTTCGGAGACCTCACCCGCCAGGAAAGCGGATCGTGTGGCGGGCATGTGCCTGAGGTTTCTTGCGGTGCGGACCCGGGACCGGCAGACCCCCGGAGGGTCCCCGCTGCGGGAGATGAGCCATGCCGTCGTGGACCCGTAACCCTCCGTGGCCGGGATGCCCCTCTTCTCCGTTTCGGCGAGGAGGAGCGAACCGACGGCCTCGATGCGGGCCGCCAGCTTGTGCAGGGCGCGCAGGCCCGCGGTGACCAACTCGTCGGAGAGCATGCCCACGGTGGCGGCCGCATCATCGACCGTGGCGGCTTCAGCGGTGAGGGTTCCCGACGACATACCTCAAGGTATCGCTCACCTGTGACACGTTTCTCAACCCGGACGCGGAGCCGGCGCGGGGTGGAAGGGGATGCCCCGGGCCGGTCGCAGCGGCAATGATGGAGGTCATGTCGATGCCGACATCCTTGATTGACTGGCCCCAGGCACCGGGCAGCTTGACCCAACCGAGGGCGCCGAAGCCGAACCCGGCGACGGCTGCTCCGGTGATTTTGCCCTTGTGGTCGGGGAACCAGCGCATCCCGACGGCGATCGGGACCATGCAGGCGAGGCCGATGCCGGCGCCGCCGATGAAGCCGACACCCAGCAGCACCAACCAGAAGTTCATGCCGCCGCCGAGGCCGGCCACGATGTAGCCGGCACCCAGCGTGATGCCTCCCATGAAGGCCAGGCGCTGCGGGCCCCAGGTGGCCAGTCGGCGGCCGGCCGGCACCATGATGATGGCGAACATCGCCGGGCCCACCGAGAACACGACGGTGGTGGAGAGCTTGCTCCACCCTCCGCCACCGTCGACGATCTCGTCCGTCAGTTGCGGTGTGAACACCGACCAGGCATGGATGGCGCCGAGAG
>CBDUUY010000307.1:0-2607 GCA_965370535.1 uncultured bacterium | reverse complement strand
ACGTCGTCGGTCCTGGCCAATTCGAGTGCGATCGCCAGCATCTCCAGCGTGAAGAAGGCCATCCACGCTGTGCCGTCGGATTGGTCGATGTGCCCGCCGGCCGGCAACGGGGCGCTCCGATCGATGACGCTGACGTTGTCGAGTCCCAGGAACCCGCCCTGGAACACGTTGTTGCCGTCGATGTCCTTGCGGTTCACCCACCAGGTGAAGTTGAGCAGCAGCTTGTGGAAGACCCTCGCCAGGAAGGCGGTGTCGGGAGCACCGCGCCACGCCGCATCGATCTCGTAGACCCGGCGGGCCGCCCACGCATGCACAGGGGGGTTCACATCCCCGAAGGACCATTCATAGGAGGGCAGCTGGCCGTTGGGGTGCATGAACCACTCGCGCGTGAGCATCTCCAGTTGCCGTTTGGCAAACGATGGATCCACCCTGGCCAGTGGGATGCAATGGAAAGCCAGATCCCATGCCGCGTACCACGGGTACTCCCAGGCGTCCGGCATCGAGATGATGTCGAAGTTGTTCAGGTGCCGCCACTCGTGATTGCGCCCATTGTTGCGGGACGGCGGCATCGGAGGCCCTGCCGGATCCCCGGACAGCCACTGTTCCACGTCGTAGGAGTACAACTGCTTCGACCAGATCATCCCGGCCAGGGCGGTCCGCTGAACACGGCGCTCCTCTGCCGGAAGCCCCACATCGTGTACGGCCTCGTAGAACTCGTCGGCATCCCGCCGACGAGCAGAAATCACCTCGTCGAAGCCATCGAACGGACGGGGCGGCGTCCTGGTGGTGAGCCGCAACCGGATGGCCGCCGTCTCCCCCGGGGCCAGGTCGAGCCGATACACGGCTGCCGCCTTGGTGCCGGCCTCCCCGGGGTCGGCAGCGCTCTCCTCCCCGTCCACGATCACCCGATGGAAGGCGTCTTTGACGTACGGCGAGTGGTTCGGCTCGCCCGACAGTCGCTCCCGATTGGTCTCGTTGCCTGTGAACAGCAGCCGATCACAGGCTTCTGCGTGGAGCCGGTACGTCCCCAGCACCGGATGATCGGCACGGACGACGGACGTCGTGGTGTCCGGATGAGACTCCGCAGCCATGACCGGCCGCCCCGGAACGTCCCCCATGGGGCCGTTCGGGTACCCCCACGACCAGGTGTTGCGAAACCACAGGGTCGGGAGCACATGGCACGCGGCCCGATCCGGGCCCCGGTTGGTGACGGCGACCTGCATCAGGACATCGTCGGGCGCAGCCTTGGCGTAGGTGACCCGGACGTCGAAGAAACGATCGTCGTCGAACACCCCGGTGTCGGCCAGTTCGAATTCGGGGTCGCCCGGGCCGCGAGCCCCGTTCTCCTCGACCAGGCGATCGTAGGGGAATGCCGAGTGGGGATACCGGTACAGGAAATCGAGGTAGCCGTGCGACGGCGTGGCATCGAGGTGGAAATACGCCTCTTTGACGTCCTCCCCGTGGTTGCCCTCAGGCCCGGTCAGCCCGAACAGCCGCTCCTTCAGGATCGGGTCGTGCCCGTTCCACAACGCAACCGCAAGGCACAGGTACTGGCTCCGGTCGCTGATGCCGGCGAGGCCGTCCTCGTTCCAACGGTAGGCGCGGCTGCGAGCGTGACCGTGGGGGAAGTGCTCCCATACCCTGCCGTCGGCGCTGTAATCCTCCCGAACGGTGGCCCAGGCCCGATCGCTCAGATAGGGACCCCACAGGTCCCAGTCGGCCCCACCCGCATCGCGCTGAGCGAGACGGACGTGCTCCGGGGTCGCCATGTCACTCATGCGGGTCTCCGGGGTTCCGCCGGCACGGTATCGGCGTCATCGACGAGCGCAGCCGATTCTTCGAGGGATCGCACGAACTCCATGCCTCACGAAACCTCTCCCGAATGGCCGATGTTCCCGACCGATCAGCCCTCGTCGACCATCAGCACGATCCTGCCCTTCACCGCGGCTTGTTCGATGAGACGGTGTGCCCGCACGGCATCATCCAGTCCCATACGTTCCGCAATGACCGGTCTGATCTCGCCTTGAGCCAGCAGGCCGAACAGAGCGGTCAGGTCCTCCCGGAACCAGTCCGGGTGCTTCTTGCGCATCCCGCCGATCGAGTAGAAGCCCGCCGAGCGGCCGTTGGGGAGGAGGTTCCACAGCGCGATCCGCATGAACTCCAGAGGGACGCTGCCGCCTTTGCCCATGGCGTTGTCGTAGAAGCCATATGCCACCAGGGTGCCACCCGGCTTGAGTGACTTGAACGATCGCTTGAAGTTGTCGCCGCCGATGGCGTCAAAGGCAGCATCCACGCCGTCGGCGGTCAGTGTCTCGATGCGGGCACCGAAGTCCTCGCTCCGGTAGTCGATGGGAGTCGCCCCCAGGCCTGAGACCAGTTCGTGCTTGGGCGCCGATGCCGTCCCGTACATCTCCAACCCGGCCAGTCTCCCCAACTCGAGCAGCGCCGTGCCCACTGCCCCACCGGCGGCGTGGACCAGGATGCTCTGGCCGGGTTGCACTTCCGCAGTGCGATGCAGCATCTGGTAGGCGGTGACGTACGACAACACCAGGCTGACCGCCTCGCCGGGGTCCAGACCGGCGGGCACCGGGACCAGGGAATCCTCCG
>CBDUUY010000306.1:0-2615 GCA_965370535.1 uncultured bacterium | reverse complement strand
GGATCGGGCGGGACCCGGAGGACGGGGCCCGGACTCAGGCGCCCTGACAGTGGAACACCACGCGGCGTTCCCTGGCCTGATCGAACTCGACGAACAGCACCCGCTGCCAGGTGCCCAGCAGCACCTGGCCATCGACCACCGGGATCGTCACCGAAGCCGTGCCCGTCAGCATCTGGCGGCAGTGAGCGTGCCCGTTGATGAACTCGTCCTCCTGCAGGTTCTCGGTGCGCAGTTCTTGGTCGTCGTGCTCGTAGTACGAGTCGGCGGGGATCACCCCGTCCAGCATCCGCCGGAAATCATTGAGGAACCCCGTCTCCGATTCGTTGAGGACGATCGTGGTCGTGGTGTGCGGCGTGTGCACCGTGACCTGGCCGTGCAGAACGCCGGAGCGAGCCGTGACCTCCCGCACGATATCCGTCAGGTCCCAGAACTCGGCGCCCACGGTGGTCTTGAGATGCATCACTTCTGTGCGGATCGCCGGCTCGCGCGATTCGCCGAGCAGGGTCATCGTGCCCTCAGGCCGAAGTGTCGCCTGACGGGCGGTCGTCTGATCGTCCACGAATGACGGCCTTTCGATCGAATGGGGACGGCGCCACGATAGCGCCGTGCGGTGAGATACGGGTACTCAGAACGGCCGGGTGCGATGCCACGTCGCTCAGATGCCGCCCGATACCAGGCTCCCGGCCTGGAAGACGGCTTGTATCCGCTGCCGGAAATCCTCGAACGAGAACGGGTCCCCATCCACCACGACCAGGTCGGCACGTTTGCCCTCCTCGATGGTGCCGGAGTCGCCGTCCACCCCCATCAACTCGGCTGCCGTGGCAGTCGTCGCCCGCAGCACCGCCTCCGGAGACATGCCTCCTTCGGCCATCAACTGCAGTTCGAGCAGGTTCTCGCCGTGGGGGGTGACCCCGCTGTCGGTGCCCATCGCCACCTTGACGCCGGCCTCGACCGCCCTCCGGAACGAATCCCTGTGAGCCTCTATGACCATCTCGGCCTTGCGCACCATCGCCTCGGGAATGGGGGCGCCGGCGTCGGCGGCTCGCTTGACCCCGGTGGGTGCCACCAGGGTGGGGACCAGATAGGTGCCGTGCGCCAGCATCATCTCGATCGCCTCGTCGTCGAGGTAGATCCCGTGCTCGATCGAACGGATTCCGGCCCGGACGGCGTTCTTGATGCCGTCGGTGCCCTGGGCATGCGCCATCACCCACACGCCGGCGGCCCCGGCCTCCGCCACCAGCATCTGCAACTCGTCCATGGCGAAATGGGCGTGCCTCGGATCGTCACGGGGTGACAGCACCCCGCCGCTGGTGGCCACCTTGATGACGTCGGCGCCCGCCCGGATCAACTCGCGCACCTTCAGCCGCATCTCCCCCGGCCCATCCACGATCCCCGAAGGGCGGCCCGGGTGCGGGATGAAGAGCTGGGTGGTGTTGCCCGACGCCAGCCAGCCGTCGCCGTGCCCTCCGGTCTGGCTGAGCATGATCAGCGACACCTGCATGCGGGGGCCGGGGATCAGCCCGGTGGCCACCGCTTGCTTCACCCCGAGGTCGGCTCCCCCCGCGTCCCTGATCGTGGTGATACCGGTGTCCAAGGTGGCCCGCAGGTTCCGGGCGGCCTCGTAGAACTCCATGGAGAACGGCTGGTGCAGCAACATCCAGGTGTCGATGTGGCCGATGGCGACGTGGACGTGGGTGTCGAACAACCCGGGCAGCAATGCCCGGCCCCCGAGGTCGATCTCTTCGTCCCCGTCCAGACCGGACCCGACCTCGAGGATCGTGCCGTCCTCGACCAGGACCTGGCCCTCAGAGAGCGGCGACCCCGTCCCGTCGAAGATGTTGGCGTTGGTGAACAGCAGGCGTGTCACATCGGCTCCCGGTTCGGTTGGCGGCGCCCGCACGGCGTCCCCGCGAGATTACCCCCGGGCGCCGGGCCGTCGAACACAGCACGGAGAACGGTGCCGTCCATCGGCAGATGATCGCCTCGCCGATTGTGGCGGGCACACCCCCGGAGGCCACGCACACGGAGGCTGATAGTGGCGAAGCCCCGATCCCCACTAACATGGCTCCCCGTGACCCGCTTCGCATCCTTCCTCGCCGTCATCGTTCTCATCGCGTCCTTCTCGGCAATCGCCGCGGCGGGCCCTTTGGATTCGATCGCCCAGGATCAGCAGGCGATGCTCTCCCAACTCAACGCTGCCCGGTGGGATCCGGCTGGGTGGGGCGACCGGAACGGCATCGACCTCGACGGGTTCCTGCCCCAACCTCCGTTGGCGTTCAACCCGAACCTGACCGACTCCGCCAACTTCAAGGCCAACGAGATGGCCGAGTACGGCGACATCTATCACCAGAATCCGGTAACCGGCATCTGGCCCAACGAACTGGCCATCGAATGGGGCTACGACCTCCATCCCAACCTCGGAGTCACCACCAACACGATTGAGGCCATCCACGCCGGCGCTCCCGATCCCCTCATCGGCCTGCTGGCCAGCGGATCCCATCGTGATCTCCTTCTGCAGTGGCCCCATTTCGAAGTGGGTGTGGGCCGGAGCGACGCGGGTTACTACTGGGCATTCCACACGGGGTACCGGGATGGGGTCGGGGTGTTCCTCACCG
>CBDUUY010000305.1:0-2635 GCA_965370535.1 uncultured bacterium | reverse complement strand
TTCTTCGAGAACTACGGGGTCAATCCCCGCATCGACACCCGGGACGACGCGTTGTCGACCTTTGCGGTGGACGTGGACACCGGGTCCTACACGATCGGGCGGCGCTGGATCCGCGACGGCAACCTGCCGGACAAGGATGGAGTCCGCGTCGAGGAATACGTCAACTACTTCGACACCGGCTACGAGGCCCCATCGGAGGGGACCTTCCGCATCTACGTGGACGGCGGTCCGGTGCCCTTCGCCGAGAACGACAGCTATCGGTTCGTCCGCATTGCCGTCCAGGGCATGGTGGTCGCCGACGAGGATCGACCCCGGGCCAACCTGACGTTCGTCATCGACGTGTCGGGCTCGATGGATAGGGAGGACCGCCTGGAGACGGTCAAGGACGCCCTCGGCCTGCTGGTCGGCCAACTCCGGCCGGAGGACACAGTCGGAATCGTCGTCTATGGGTCCGAGGGCCGCGTGCTGCTGGAACCCACCGAGGTGGCGAACAGCGAGGAGATCCTGGCAGCCATCGAGGCGCTGGCTCCCGAGGGCGCCACCAATGCCGAGGAGGGCCTGCGGCTCGCCTATGAGATGGCAGCCGGGTCATTCACCCCCGGCGGGATCAACAGGGTGATCCTGGCCAGTGACGGCGTGGCGAACGTGGGCAATACCGGCGCCGACTCGATCCTGGAGACGATTCGCCAGGAGGCCTCGGCCGGGATCCAACTGGTGACGGTCGGTTTCGGGATGGGCAACTACAACGATGTGCTGATGGAGCAACTCGCCGACGACGGCGACGGCTTCTACGCCTACGTGGACGACCTGGAAGAGGCCGAGCGGCTCTTCGTGCACGGCCTCACCGGGACGCTCTTCACCATCGCAAAGGAGACCAGGATCCAGGTCGAATTCGATCCGGAGACGGTGGAGCGGTGGCGGCTGATCGGCTTCGAGAACCGGGCCATCGCCGACGACCAGTTCAGGGACGACATGGTCGATGCCGGAGAGGTCGGCGCCGGCCATCACGTGACCGCTCTGTACGAGATCAGAACTGCAGAGGATGCGGCTGGCGACGCGCCTCTCGGCACGGTCCGGCTCCGCTGGCTCGACCCGCAGACCGGTGAGGCCTCCGAGATGGAGCAGCGCTTCTCCGGGTCCGATCTGGCAGGTTCGTTTGCTGATGCCCCGGTGCACTTCCAACTGGCGGCCACGGTGGCCTCATTCGCCGAGGTGCTGCGGGAGTCCTACTGGGCCCAGCACCTGACCCTCGACGACATCGCGGGCCAGGCGATCCGAGTGGAGGAGTTGCTGATCGGCGACCCAGACGTCGGGGAGTTGGCCGATCTGGTGCTTCGGGCCGCCGAGTTGGCCGGCTGACGGAACATGGATCGAACTGAGGAGGGAGCCGGGTCTCCGCGACCCGGCTCCCGTGTTGTGTGAGGGGCGGATCACTCGTCATGGTCCACAACCCCGGGAACCTCTTCGGCCTATCGTTTCGTCCCACCGTTGCATCCCCCGCCGGGGATCCGAATGGGGAGGAACCTAGACACATGAACTACTTGAAGAAGTTGATGATCGTGGCGGTGGCCCTGGCCCTGGTGCTCGCTGCCTGCGGTGACGACGATGCCGCCATGACTACCTCGGCTGCGGCAGGCGATGCCACGTTCGAGGACAGGGCTCCCCTCGAACCCGAAGCAGGCGTGGCCGGCGGGTTCGAGTTCAGCGATTTCGAAGGCACCCCCATCAACCTGCCGGCCGATCTGAAGATCATCCGGCAGGCCGACCTGCAGATTCGGGTCGGGGAGGGTGAGTTCGATGCCGCCTGGGCACGGATGCGGGTGATCGCTGCCGATGCCGGCGGCTACCTGAGCAACGCATCGCTCGGCATCGATGAGGGCTTCGACGACAGACGTTATGCGTACGGCACCCTGACCCTGCGAATCCCCGTCAAGCAGTTCGACACAGTGCTCGATCGGCTCGAAGGTGTCGGAGACCGTATCTCATTGTCCGTGAACAGCACCGACGTGTCCGAGGAGTACTTCGACCTCGAGGCCCGCCTCCGTCATTGGAAGTCCACCGAGGAGTTCTACCTGCGACTGATGGAAGAGGCGATCACGGTCGGCGAATTGGTCCAGGTCCAGAGCGAACTGGAGCGGACCCAGTTGGAGATAGAACGCATCGAGGGCCGTCAGCGGTACCTGGACGATCGCACCTCGTTTTCGACCATCACCGTCGGGATCACCGAGGCCCCCGACGACCTGCCGCCTCCGGACGATGACAAACCCAGCCGTTTCGCCAGGATCTGGACGGATGCCGTCGATGTGATGATCGAAGGTTTCGGTTTCATCCTGGTGGCTGCGGCAGGCTTGCTGCCGTTTGCTGCGTTGGCCGCGTTGGCACTGCTGATCTGGTCGTTGCTTCGCAGGACGCGGCGGAGGCCCGGTGGAGGCGAGGAGAGGGAAGAGGACGAGACCGACGCAGATGTGACGGTGGACATCGAGTAGGAGCCGTCTGCTTCGAGCGGATGGGGGCCGGGCGTGGGGGCGGGCCCCCCCCCGCCCCGGGCCCGTGACGGCGATAAACGGTGGGTGGCGGGACGACAAGCGGCGGGGGGGGGGGGGGTTGGGGGGGCCCCGTCGCAAAAGGGCGGCGG
>CBDUUY010000304.1:0-2659 GCA_965370535.1 uncultured bacterium | reverse complement strand
GGTGCAGCCCTCCTCATGGTCGGTGGTTTCGCATGGTCGGAGCTTCAGACGGAGATGGACACGATGGCGGCGACCATGTTCAGTGTGGCGGCCCTGCTCATCATGGCGTTGATCGTGTTGGTCCTGTCCAGGTGGTGGAAGCACATCGCTGACTACGAGGAACCGGTGCCGTGGTGGCAGCGCCTGATTCTCGGCCGGTGGACGGTTGTGAGTTGGCGGCTGTACCGGGAGGCGGTCGGTGCGGTCGGGTTGAGCCGAAGATGGCTCATGGCACCGTTCGTGCTGGTGGTGTCGACGATGGTGATCTCCACGGGGACGATCCTGCTGGTGGCCGACTGACCCTGTCTGACCCGTCTCGGCCCGCAACTGACGGACCAGCCGCACCGCCTGCGCCTTCTCGGTATCCGAATACCTCCGTGTCGTCGGCTTCCCAGGCGTCCGTTCTGTTCCCAAAACTCCCATCCTCGTTTCCAAGGCCAGAGTCTCCACTATCCCAGGGCGGTTCAGTTTCACACCGCACTGCGCCTCGCCTGCAGGAAGCGCGTGTGATACGGGCGTGCGTTGGGGTGTTCATTGGAGCCGTTGGCCTTGACACGAGGCCGGACACAGGATCACAGGACCCGCGCTGCGAGGTTTTGCCTCTGCGCGACTTCTACCCAATCTTCTACCCATCCAGGCGGGACAGGCCGGGATGACACGGCGCAGCCAGCGGGTTCCGGCTCCGGAAACCCTTGCTCCACAAGGCTTCTTGGGATTGTGGGGGACCAAGCGGAATGGCCTGCGTCTGACTACGGATCAGAAGGTTGGGGATTCGAGTTCCTCCGGGCGTGCCAACGCATCCCTTGATTCGCAATGGGTCTCGGCGACCGGGAAATCTGGCGAAGAGACTGGGGGGATCGTTTTCCTACGGGTTTTCTACCGGTTGGCTCCGAACTCATGACCCGAAGGTTGCGGGTTCAAATCCCGCCCCCGCTACGAAGAAACCCCCTCATCAGAGGGGGTTTCTCGCGTCTGGAGGATTGCGCTGAATCTGCCGAGCGGGGTCTTTTCCACCGCTTTTCTACCGCCCCGAACTCAAGACCAGGCAGCGACGACGTTGGTGGTGGATCAATCGGTCGGTGGGGCCTTGGATGTTCGCTGGGCCGTGTCTCGGGATCCGGGTCCGGGGCGTGTCTTCATGCCGAGCAGGAATCGCAGAGGTGAGACGCCACTCCGCCACGGCCGGGTTTCCGACGTCGTGGGAAGGCGGGGGACCGATCGGGCGTTGTCATCTCCATGAAGACGGTTTCTGCGCGGATCGCTGTCGTGGCCCTGGTGGCTGGCGCTGCGCTGGTGCTGGCCCGCGCTGGCTCCGGCCCTGTTGGGGAGGCCCCATCCGGCACGATCGCGACCGCCGTCACCGAGGGCGAGGTCACCGCGCCCTCGGCGGCCCCGTCGGCCACCGGTGGCACGGCGATCACCGGCTCCGGCCCCCGGATCACCAACGAGCCCCAAGTGGTGCCATTTCTGGTGGAGACGACCGTGGGGTCGCTCGAGCCGCCACAGCAGGTCGACCCTTATTCGGTTCCCGATCCAATTCGGGAGGGAGAACCCCCGCCGCCCGGGTACCGGCAGTTGCTGACCCGCGACGGCATCCCCCCGGTCTACGAGCCCGCGTTCGTCACGGCCGAGCGGATCGACTGGAAGGACGACGACCTGGTGCTGGGGGTCGAGATCGATGGGGACGCCCGTGCCTATGCCATCGGCTACCTGAACTCCAGGGAGATGGTGATCGATCGGGTCGCCGGGATCCCGGTGCTCGTCACCTGGTGACCGCTTTGCGCGACGGCGATGGTCCATCGCCGAGAGGTCGGAGGAAGAGAGGTCGTCTTCGGAAACCAGGGGGCGCTCTGGGGCAACGCGATGACCTGGTGGGATCACGACACCGGCAGCATCTGGAGCCAGCCACTCGGTGAGGCGATCATGGGTCCCCGCAAGGGCGAGACCCTCGAGTTGCTTCCATCGACCTTGACCACCTGGAGCGCCTGGCGTGAAGCCCACCCCGACACCCTCGTCATGAACTCGCCCAATTGGCCGGCTGGTGTGGCCCTCGACGACACAGTGATCGTGGTGCAGTTCGGACCAGATGCGGCGGCCTACCCGGTGGTCGACCTCCGCCGGGCCGGCGTGGCCAACGACAACGTCGGCGGGCTCGACATCGCCGTCGTCGTCGACCCCGCCGATCCCAACCGCTGGGCAGTGTTCAGCCGCGTCCTCGACGATCGGACCGTGACGCTGGATATCAGCGAGGGGCGCCTCATCGACCGCGAGACCGGCACGGAATGGGATCCGGTCCGGGGAATCGGGCGGGAGGGACCACTGAAGGGCGAGGTGCTCGGACTGTTGCCCGGCGTGCCATCGTTCCCCGGTGACGTGGCTACCTTCTGGCCGCATGCCCGGAGGTGGAGCCCACCGGTCGCGTCCGGGTGACCTTCGGATAAGCCCAACGAAGGGCCTGCCCAATCGGCGGACAGGACGTCTTCTACCGATCTTCTACCGAACCACCCACAACAGTCCGTCATGACAAGGCACGGGTCAGCACGGAGATCCCGTGAACCCCCTGGTAGACCGCACGAACCGACACCAGGCAACACAGCCCAACACGTGGATCAGGGAACTT
>CBDUUY010000303.1:0-2677 GCA_965370535.1 uncultured bacterium | reverse complement strand
ACCTCCCAGGCGGCTGGTACGTCATCCACTCGTACTCGGGGTACGAGAACAAGGTCAAGGCCAATCTGGAGACCCGCATCCACTCCATGCACATGGAGGAGTCGATCTTCGACGTCATGATCCCGATGGAAGACGTCGTCGAGTTCAAGGGTGGCCGGAAGGTCACCGTCCCCAAGAAGCAGTTCCCCGGCTACCTGCTCGTCCGTATGTACATGGACGACGATTCGTGGTCGGTGGTGCGCAACACCCCCGGTGTCACCGGGTTCGTCGGCTCGGCGAGCCGGCCGACCCCGCTTTCACGCCGCGAGGTGGAGCGCATCCTCGGTGTCCGCAAGGACGACGACGGGGAGAAGAAAGCTCCCCGCTTCAAGCCGGATTGGGAGGTCGGCGAGACAGTGCGGGTCGTCGAAGGCCCCTTCGCCGACTTCAACGGGGTCATCGAGGACATCAACGTCGATCAGTCCAAGGTCAGGGTCCTGGTTGACATCTTCGGCCGGGAGACGCCGGTCGAACTCAACTTCGAACAGATTCAGAAGTTCTAGGCAAGGGGTTTTCCAATGGGTCGGAAGAAGGTCGCTGCGCTGCTCAAGCTGCAGATTCCCGCGGGTCAGGCGAGTCCTGCACCGCCGGTGGGTCCTGCACTGGGTCAGCACGGAGTCAACATCATGGACTTCGTCAAGGCGTACAACTCGGCCACGGAGAGCCAGGCCGGGACGATCGTCCCCGTTGAGGTCACGATCTACGACGATCGCAGCTTCACGTTCATCACCAAGACCCCGCCCGCCGCAGTGATGCTGCGCCAGGCTGCCAGGGTGGAGAAGGGGTCGCCGGAGCCACACATCACCACGGTGGGCTCGGTCACCCGGGATCAGATCAAGCACATCGCTGAGACCAAGATGGTGGACCTCAACGCCAACGACATAGAAGCCGCCATGAAGATCGTGGAGGGCACTGCCCGCTCGATGGGCATCATCGTCGAGGGCTGAGTCCGCCACGACAAACGAGAGTGGGAGGCTCGCCGCAGGCGGGCCGTCTGGACCACGAGGAGAGATGATGGGCAAGAAGCGCAAGGATGCGGTGGATCGTTTCGACGGCACCGTTCTCTATCCCCCCTTCGATGCGTTGGGCCTCGTCAAGTCGATGTCCACCGCCGGGTTCGACGAAACCGTCGAGGCGGCGTTCCTGCTGGGCATCGATGCCAAACAGGCCGATCAGGCGGTGCGGGGCACCATCTCGCTGCCGCACGGCACCGGCAAGGACGTGAGGGTGGTGGTGTTCGCCGAAGGCGAGCAGGCCAAGGACGCCGAGGAGGCCGGAGCCGATCTGGTGGGTGGGGCCGAGTTGGCAGCTGCCATCACCGAGGGCACGCAGAGCCTCGATTGGGATGTCACCATCGCCATGCCGTCTCTGATGGCTCATGTCGGCAAGGTGGGCCGGGTGCTCGGTCCTCGCGGATTGATGCCGAACCCCAAGGCCGGCACCGTCACGATGGACATCGGCAAGACCGTCTCCGAGTTCAAGTCGGGCCGCGTCGAGTACCGCAACGACCGGTACGGCAACGTCCACATCGCCATCGGCCGGGTGTCCTTCGACCAGAAGACACTGCTGGAGAACCTCGCCGCGGTGGTGGACGAACTGACCCGGGTGCGCCCGGCGGCCACCAAGGGCCGGTACATCCGCAAGCTGACGCTGTCGTCCACGATGGGCATGGGCGTCAAGGTGGAACCGAATTCCCTGGATGATCTCCAGGAGTTGGTTTCCTAGAGGAGTTCGCAGCGGCGGCGCCTCCCGTCTTGTCCATTTGGGTGGGGGCGCCTACGCTTGCGGCCGACAACCGATATCTGACCCGAGACCGCAGGTTCCCCTCACGGGGCGAAGGATCTTTGATCGCCGGCGCAGGTTGCCTCTTACAGGCCCCCGTCGTCTCGGCTCGGGGGCCCTTCTCGTTGAGGGAGGGGCTCGACGGAAGGAACGTGAGGAGAAGGCATGCCAAGACCCGAGAAGGTCCAGGCGGTCGCCGACATCAAGGAGAGGCTCGAATCGGCCCAGGCAGTGTTCCTGGCCGAGTACGCCGGGCTCTCCGTCAATGAGCAGCAGATTCTGCGTCGCGCCTTGCGCGCCACGCAGGGCCAGTTCAAGGTCGTGAAGATGACCCTGGCGCGTCTGGCTGCACAGGAACTGGGCCACGATGACCTGGTCGAGATGCTCAGCGGCCCCACCGGTCTCACCTTCGCCGACCACGATGCGGCTGCCACAGCCAAAGCCCTGCAGGATTTTGCCAAGGATCACGCCGCCCTGATCATCAAGGGTGCGCTCTTCTCCGGTGAGGTGATCCCTCCGGAGAGGGTCAGCGAACTGGCCGATCTGGAGCCCCGCGAGGTACTGCTTGCCCACGTCGCCGGTGTTTTCGAAGCGCCGATGGTGAAACTGGCGAGCCTGCTGGAAACAATGCCGCGTGATCTGGCGACGATGGTGCAGCAGTTGATAGAGAAGCTGGAGGACGAGGCCCCCGACGACGAACCCGAGTCGGAGGCCCCGGCAGAAGAAGCGGCTGCGGATGAGACCGCCGAGTCTCTCGCCGAAGAAGCCCCGGCAGAAGAAGCGGCTGCGGATGAGACCGCCGAGTCTCCCGCCGAAGAAGCCCCGGCAGAAGAAGCGGCTGCGGATGAGACCGCCG
>CBDUUY010000302.1:0-2679 GCA_965370535.1 uncultured bacterium | reverse complement strand
CACCAACGGGCGGGGTCCTCGCCCACGGTGTGGGTCGGGGGGTGGGGCCGGCGCTCGGGCGCCGGCCTTCCCTCGTTCTGGGGCCTTCCGCGTTGCGGGGCTTCCCCCGTTTCAGGGGTCACATCCCTGTCGGTGGAGCGGCCCGGCATCGGCAGAGATGGCACCCGGCGGTGTCTATGATGGCTCGACTATGAGTGATGGGAACGATGGAGGCGGCGTACGACCCGCAACGGGTCGAAGCGACCTGGTACGACCGGTGGGAATCCGCCGGCGTCTTCCGGCCTGAGCACCACCCCGACGGCGATCCCTTCACGATCGTCATCCCGCCTCCCAACATCACCGGTTCCCTGCACATGGGCCATGCCCTCGACATGGCCATCCAGGATCTGCTGATCCGCCGCAAGCGCCTGCAGGGCTACGCCGCGCTGTGGGTGCCGGGCGCCGACCACGCCGGCATCGCCACTCAGAACGTCGTCGAACGGGAACTGGCCGCCGAGGGGATGACCCGCCACGACCTGGGGCGGGAGGCATTCATCGAGCAGGTCTGGCAGTGGAAGGCCCGGTCCGGTGGCCGGATCACCGAGCAAATTCGGCGTCTCGGATTCTCCTGCGACTGGACCCGGGAGCGGTTCACGATGGACGAAGGCCTCTCCAGGGCGGTCAGGGCCGTCTTCGTCCGCCTCTATGAAGAAGACCTCATCTACCGCGGAAACCGGATCATCAACTGGTGCCCGCGCTGCCACACCGCCCTCAGCGACATCGAGGTCGAACACGAGGACGAGCAGGGGGAACTGGTCCATGTTCGTTACCCGTTCACCGAAGGGGAGGGCGGCGTCGAAGTCGCCACCACCCGCGCCGAGACCATGCTCGGCGACACCGCGGTGGCGGTGCACCCCGACGACGAGCGTTATCGGGGCCTGATCGGGCGCACCGTGACACTTCCCCTGGTGGGCAGGGAGATCCCGATCGTGGCCGACGAGGCCGTAGACCCGGAGTTCGGAACGGGTGCCGTCAAGGTGACCCCGGCTCACGACCCCAACGATTTCGACATCGCCCAGCGCCACGGACTGCCCGCCATCACCATGCTGGATGAGCATGCGATGGTGACCGCCGAGGGCGGCCGGTTCGAGGGTATGGATCGTTACGAGGCCAGGGAGGCCGTCAAGGCGGCCCTCGGCGAGGAAGGGTTCCTGGCCGGCATCGAGGAGCATGCCCACTCGGTGGGCCACTGCTACCGCTGCAAGACCGTCATCGAGCCGTACCTGTCGGACCAGTGGTTCGTCAAGGTCGGTCCGTTAGTGGGGCCGGCGATCGATGTGGTGCGCTCCGGCGAGATGCGCTTCATCCCAGGCCGCTGGGCCAACAACTACTACCACTGGATGGAGAACCTGCGGGACTGGACCATCTCACGACAGATCTGGTGGGGTCATCGCATCCCGGCGTGGACCTGCCTGGAGTGTGGAGAGGTGATCGTCGCCATCGAGGACCCGACGGTGTGCGGGTGCGGATCCACCGATCTGACCCAGGACCCCGATGTCCTCGACACCTGGTTCTCATCTGCACTGTGGCCCTTCTCCACCCTGGGGTGGCCGGACCAGACCGACGACCTCGAGAAGTTCTACCCCAACTCGGTGATGGTCACCGGCTACGACATCATCTACTTCTGGGTGGCCAGGATGATAAAGATGGGGATTCACTTCATGGATGAGATTCCCTACCCGGATGTGGTCATCCACGGCCTGATCCGGGCCGCCGACGGCCGCAAGATGTCGAAGTCGCTCGGCAACGCCGCCGACCCGCTCGACCTGGTGTCCGAGCACGGGGCAGATGCGCTGCGACTGGCGCTCATCCAGTCGGCCTCCCCCGGCCAGGACGTGCCGTTCAACCCCGACTCGGTCGACGCCGCCCGCCGCTTCGGCAACAAGTTGTGGAATGCGGTGCGCTTCGCCATGCCGCACCTGCAGGGTGTTCCCGCATCCGGGGGTTATCCGGAAGATCCTGCGCCCGTGAACCGCTGGATTCTCTCCAGGCTCCACGCCGTAATGGCTCAACTCGATGCGATGCTCGACGAGTACCGCTTCAGTGACGCCTACGGCCTCCTGTACTCCTTCGCATGGTCGGAGGTGTTCGACTGGTATCTGGAACTCGCCAAGACCCCGCTGCGAGGAGATGATCCCGCCGAGACCGCCCAGACCCTCGGGGTCGTGATGCGGGACCTGCTGAAGGCGTTCCACCCTGTGATCCCATACCTCACCGAGGAACTCTGGTCCGAGATGATCGGGGAAGGCCTGCTGGCGGGCGACACCTGGCCCGAGCCCCCCGCCTACGAGGAGCCGGAGGGGTTCGAGACGTTCCGGGACCTGGTGGTGGGCATCCGCCGTTTCCGGGCCGAGCACGGACTCGCACCCCGCCATCCCCTCGATGTGACACTCGTTGCCCCCACAGGCATCGTCGGGGAATGGTGGGCGGACCAGTTCCAAGCGATGGCTTCGGTTGCGCCGCAATCGGCCACGGAGCCTCCGCCGGGGGACGGCTTCACCCATGTGGTCGCCGCGTCCGCCCAGGCATTCATCTCCCTGGAGGGACTGGTGGATATCGATGCCGAACGGGTGCGGCTCGGCAAGGCGGCCGACGAAGTGGCCGGATTGCTCGCCGCTTCCGAGAAGAAACTGGCCAACG
>CBDUUY010000301.1:0-2709 GCA_965370535.1 uncultured bacterium | reverse complement strand
CGCCGCTCATCCCTGTGATCACAACCAGTTCAGCCAAGAGCACCTTCCTCAGCCGGCAGGGCTGCCTTTGTCTCCAGTCCGCCCGTATAGCCTCGCAGACTGCCGCCCCCTCCGACCACTCGGTGGCATGGGATCAGCGGAGCGAAAGGGTTGCGAGCCATGGCCGCACCTACCGCCCTGGCCGCTCGGGGCCGGCCGGCGGCGGCGGCCACCCGACCATAGGTGCAGGTCTCCCCCGGGGGGATGGCCGATACCAGGCGGTACACCTCACGCTCCAACGGCGTCCGGCCCGCGGTGTCGCACAACCCGTCATCGACCGGATTGCGATCGTGCCCTGCGAACCATGCCTCGACCCTTGCCGGCACCGCCGTGACGGTGGGAGGGGTACCGCCGTCCGGCGCAGGCCGGGCCCCACCGGCCAGCACCATGAGGGCGGCCCGGTCGGTGTCGAACGCCACCCACCCGGTTCCCGGCCCGGTGCTACTTGGAGCCGGCCACATCACGGCGTCCTTCATGCAGAGCGGCATGCAGACCACGGGCGACACCCGCCGGCACGACCCCGGACAGGGCCGCCACATCCGCCTCTCGTATCCTCTTCAAGGATCCGAACTTCCGGATCAGCGCCTTCTTGCGCACCGGCCCGATCCCCGGAACCGCATCGAGCACCGAATCCACCATTCTTCGCCCGCGCCTGCCCCGGTGATAGGTGTTGGCAAAACGGTGGGCCTCGTCGCGAATCCGCTGCAACAGGTAGAGGGCGTCCTCACCCCTGGGGATGCGGACCGGATCGGGGCGCCCCGGCAGGTAGACCTCCTCCATACGTTTGGCCAGTCCGGCGATCGGGATGTCGAGGCCCAGCTCGTCGACCACTTTGACGGCCCGCGACACCTGGCCCATTCCCCCGTCCACCAGCAGCAACGAGGGCGGGTAGGCAAACTTGCCACGCTCATCCACCGGCAGCTCCCGCTCCCGCAGATAGGCGGTGAGCCGGCGGCGCAACACTTCCTCCATCGATGCGAAGTCGTCCTGCCCATCGACTCCCCGCACCTTGAAGCGCCGGTAGTGACTCCGCCTGGGGAGGCCGTCCTCCATCACCACCATCGAACCGACCGTATCGCTCCCCTGGATGGTGGCGATGTCGTATGCCTCGATCCGCAGCGGCGGTTCGGGCAGGTCGAGGCTCTGTTGCAGGCTGCGGAGCGCCTTCGCTCTGGCGTTGTGGTCGGATTGGCGGCGCAGCCGATGCCCGGCAAGGGCCTCGGAAGCGTTGGCCCCTGCGGTCTCCATCAGCCGCCGCTTGGCACCCCGCACCGGGGTTCGCAGTGAGACGGCAGCCCCCCGCCGTTCCTGGAGCCATGCCATCCACACTTCCGGTTCGTCCGGCATCGTCTGCACCAGCACCTCGGCCGGCGGACGCTCGGCCCCGTACCGCTCCCGGAGCATGCTCCCCACCAGTTCTCCACTGGTGACGTCTTCGACCTTGTCCACAACCGTGGCGATCCTGCCGGTGACCCTGCCCTTCTGGACGGTCAGCACCACCAGGGCCGCCTCGAGGTCGTCCTCCTCGATTGCGAAGAGGTCGAAATACTCGCGGCGTTCGGAGGCGACCTCCTGGCGGGCCAGTGCCTTCTCTATCGAATGCACCTGGTCCCGTATGCGTGCAGCCTGCTCGAATTCGAGAGCGTCCGACGCCTCTTGCATTCCCGTCCGCAGGCGAGCCAGCACCGGGTCGCCATCGCCGCTCAGGAAGTCGGCCAATCCGTCGACATGCGCCAGGTATTCCCCGGGGGCCACTTCTCCCACGCAAGGGCCGGAGCACCTCTCGATGTGGAACAGCAGGCAGGGCCGTCCCTGGGCTCCGTGCCGCCGCATCTTGGCGTTGGAACAGGTCCGAACGGGGAAGGTTCGGAGCAAGAGATCGAGGGTCTGGCGGATCGCGTACGCATGGGCGTATGGACCGAAGTACTGAGTGCCCTTGCGCCGCTTGCCCCGCATGACGGTGGCCCTGGGCCATTCCTCGTTGCGGGTGATGGCCAGGAACGGGAAGCTCTTGTCGTCTCTCAGGCGGATGTTGAAACGGGGTTGGTGCTTCTGGATGAGGGTGTACTCGAGGTGGATCGCCTCGATCTCGTTGTCGGTGACGATCCACTCGACCGCGTCGGACGCCTCGACCATGTTCCGGGTCCTGGTGAGCAGGTCTCGCCCGAAGTAGTTGGCAACCCGCTTGCGGAGGGATTTGGCCTTGCCGACATACAGCACTGCACCATGGCGATCACGAAAGAGGTAGGCCCCCGGACGGTCGGGGATCTCGGAGGAGGCTGGGCGTTGCACCATCGCGCTGGAAGTCTATCGGCGGGTCACCGGGAGCCTTCAGCCCGACAAGGACCAGCGCACCCCGAGCAACCGGGGAACATTGCGCTGCAATGCCAGGAGCGGATCCCGATCGGCTTGCCCCTCACCGACTCCTCTCTCGACGACTCTTTTCAGCGACCATCCGGCGCCCGCCGCCTGATTCAACAGCGACGCCACCGACCGATGGTGAAAGGCGACCTCCCCCCCGGCGGCCGGTTCCAGCGTCGCCCCTGCCCCGAAGTAGTCCCCCCACCGCCAGAGGATCTCCCCGTCATCCTGATCGAATACCGGCACCGACCCGACCGCCGTTATCACGGGGTGGTTGAGCACGGCCACCAGCGTGCCACCCGTTCGCAC
>CBDUUY010000300.1:0-2727 GCA_965370535.1 uncultured bacterium | reverse complement strand
GAGGTCCACCGAGAACGAGAACATGCCAAGCGGTTCACCGGTGGAGTCGGCGCGGACTACGGCCGTGTAGGTGGCTCCATCCATGAGTACGAGATCCTTGGTATGGAACAGCGCCACATAGGCACCGGTCTCGTAATTGAACTTCAGCGACCCATCGGCGAGGCTCCACGTCTCGATCACGGGCCCCATTCCACCGTTGGCTGGTCCATTCACCGTCAGATGAACCGGGGTCTCCTCGGGAATCCGCGGAGGCATGCCTCTGTACTTGACCTGGAACTTGATGGGTAGCGTGCTGCCGTTCCTCAGCGAAAAGTCGGCGTTGGCGATCGGCGGCAGCCACATCCCGTCGAATACCCTCTCCACAGACACGCACAGGCCCCCGGTGTTGTTCTGGGCGTAGATGTCGTAGATCTGGAAAGTGGCGGGCGAACCGTCACCCCACAGAGTGGTGCTGTACTGGTGGCTGCTCGAGAAGGCGCCCCAGACACCGGACGCTCCGTTGACCTCGAGGTCCAGCAGACCCGGGCCGTAGCTCTCATAACCGTGAACCAGATCGGTCCATCCGAGCCAGTTGGCCCGCTGGTAGTCGTCCTGGGAGTACCGGGCATCCGCTGCGATGTCGTAACGGAACCGCCCCCCGGCGTAGTAGACACCCGAAGCCGATGCCGTGTACTTCACACCGTTGGTGAGAGCACCGGAGGCCACCACCGGCGTGGCGCTGCCCGAGCCCACGGAGGACACAAACATCTCGCCGGCCGGACAGCTCCTGGTCGCCGGGACCAGGATCTTGAACTCGCGGGTCAGTCTCATGTTCGGTTCGTTGCCGGTCTCGCGGGGATTGAAGATGAAGCAGTAGTCACCGGCCACCCATCCGGCCGTGTCGAGCGCCGCCGAGAAGCTCGACCCATCCCACGAATACTCATCGTGGAATCCGTCGACGTTGCCGGCGACGGTGTTGGTGTTGGCAGCGCAGGTTCCCCTGCGGACGGCCCAGTCCACCGCACCCGGATCGTCATCGGAGTAGGTCGCTCCAAGCGCCAGCGTGTCCCCGATGAAGATGATCGCCCCTGCGTTCGGGGAGGTGATGGCACCGGTTGGCATACAGTCTTGATCCGTGACCTCAAACGTGATGTCGTAGAACGATCCGCCTGAAATTGGCGGCTGATCGGTCCTGTAGAACAACCAGTCCACAACGATTGTGTGATTCCCCACGGCGAGCCAAACATCCGTCTGCCCAGTTTCCCCAGCGGTATTCCTGCCCTTGGATACTCCATCGACCCAGAGCTCGTACACGTCCCGGGTTGGGTACCAGTCGAACCACTCGATGTGCACCAGGGCATCACAGGAGGTCGCTACGGTCAACTCCCAGACGTCCTTGTTCTCTGCTCCCCACGCATGGGCCTGCGGCGCAGTTTGATTGGCGTAGTAGTGCAGACTGGTGTGCGTGTCATCGAGTGTGATGTACCCGACATCGGCATCGGTTGCCGCTGCTGCCGAAACCGTCAATGCCATCGTCACGACCGCAACCAGCGCAATAACTGCCAGCTTCCTCATGAGATCTCCCGTCTCTGCGTCTCAGACGACAGGGGACTCCGCGCCGAAGCCCCCCCTCGACACTGCCCCTCAACATGCCAGACACGACCACCCGCCGTAGTCGAGTTGAGTTGAGTTGCATATTCCATCGGCAGGCCTACGGGCCCGTTGGTCGTCGCGTTCTGTAGTTGAGGGTGATCGGACCAGCGGAGGGCGTGACGTGCCGCGCATGCAACTGCTCCTGGACGTAGTTCGGCCGGCGTGACGGTGGTTTGGGGTGCGGACCGGGGGCGGACTCGACGCTCGTTCCCTCATCATGTGAGCGTTGGGATTCGGTTGAGGTCGGGTCGGGAATATCCCCTCCAGACAGGTGTTATCAATGTCGATAACTGATATAGTTTCATAAGTCGTGAGATCGAGGATGTTGTGACCGGAATCGGTGAACTGATACGCAGGGAGCGGGAAGGACACGGGCTCACGCTGGGCGATGTGTCTGAGGCGACGGGGATCGCTGTGCCCAATCTGTCCCGAATCGAGCGCTCCGGGGCCGCTATGCGGTCCGACACTCTGATGCGGATCGCTGCTGCGCTCAACACCGAGGTCGCTCTGGTTCCGCGGCGCCGGCCCCTCACGCTCGCCGACGTACGGGAGCGAGCCCTCAACGGGAGAGAGGCGATCAGCGATGCCGGACTCGCAATCTCCGATCCTGTGGAGAGGCTGCGCCGTAAGGCCGATCTGGGACGAGATGTCTCCATCGAGGCCCAGGTGGTGAGCGGGCGTGACCGATGAGGGCCGAGGAGTTGGTGGCCCTGGCGTTCGAGTGCGACCCCGACGATCCGGGACGGCCGCTGCTGGTGGCAGGCGCCATCTGTGTGGCCCTCGGCCGGTCTTTCGTCGTGGTGGGCGGAACCGCCGTCAACTTCCACACCGGGAGCTACCGCCCCACCGACATCGACTTCGTCGGATCGATCGGCCCATCAGACCGCCTGACCCTGGTCGAGTTGGGGTTCCGGGAATCGGGGAGGCATCTCGTCTTGAATCCGCCCGACGGACGAGAACCCATCCCGGTCGAGTTCCCGGGTACTGAGCTGTTCGGGTTCGCCACGGAGCCACCCGAGAAGGTCGAGGTGGCACCGGGAGTGGTGGTCGAGGTGATCGCCCTCGATGACCTGATGATGGACCGGGTGATCCAGG
>CBDUUY010000299.1:0-2739 GCA_965370535.1 uncultured bacterium | reverse complement strand
TGAACGGGAAGTCCTTGCCTGTCACCACCTTGACGACGCCGGGTTCCGCCTCGGCGCGGCTGGTGTCGATACGGATGATGCGGGCATAGCCGTGCGGGCTCTCGACCACTGCGGCATGCAGCAACCCGGGCCCGAAGTCCATGTCGTCTACGTACTCGGCCGCCCCTGTGATCTTGTCGCGACCGTCGATACGGGGGGTGCCCTTTCCGACGACTCCCAGATCTTCCATCGCATTGACCTTGTCGGCCTTCCCAATATGGGTCTGAGTCATGGTCCCGTCCTAACTCTCATCCCGGGACCCGATGCGGGCCACTTCCAGCACTGCGTCGACGATGGGGTCGTAGCCCGTGCAGCGGCACAGGTTCCCGGAGATGGCCTCCTGCACCTCCTCCTTGGTGGGATCGGGGTGATCCTCGAGCAACTCGCGGATCGAGAGCAGCATGCCGGGTGCGCAGAACCCGCACTGGAACGTCGACATCTCGATCATCTTCTCTTGCAGGACGGTGAACCCGTCACTGCCGATGCCTTCCAGCGTGGTTATCTGATGTCCGTCGGCCTCCACTGCCAGCATCAGGCAGGACCTGACCGTCTTGCCGTCGTACACGACCGTGCAGGAACCACAGTCGCCGCGCTCGCAGCCTATCTTGGGGCTCTTGACCCCGGCCTTCTCACGCAGGACTTCCAGGAGGGTCTCGGCGGGAGCCACATCCAGGCTCCAGGCCTCTCCGTTGACCTCGATCTCAATGGTGTGCTTCATCATGCTCCTAGATCACCGACTCGCCGTACGGCGGGCCGCCGCCCTCCAACCGGGCTGCGGCTGCGGCGAGGCCGCGGATCAGCATCACCCGACTCATGTGCGTCCGATACTCCTTGCTGGCCCTGACGTCGTCGATCGGCGAGATCACCTCGTCGATGAGCGTGGCCAGGCCGCCCAGGGTCTCGTCATCGAGATCCTTGCCTGCCAGATGGGCCTCTATGCCGGGTGCCCGGAACGGAACCGGCCCCACCGCCCCGTATGCGACCCGGTAACGCTTGTCCGGCAGAACGACCACTGCCACCCCTACCTGGGCGAGATCCTCACCCCGGTAGCGGCCCAGTTTGACGTAGCAGCCGCCGTGAGCGCCGGGCACCGGGATCGCCACCGCAGTGACGATCTCGCCTTCGCCGAGCGACTGGATGCGGGGCCCCAGGAACCATTCGCCGATGGGGATGCTCCGCTCCCCCTGGGGGCCGATCACCTCGAGCGAGGCCTCGTAGACCAGCACCGCCGGGCCGCCATCACACGAAGGCACGGCCGAGCAGATGTTGCCGACCAGGGTGGCCCGGTTGCGGACGCCCACCGAGGCCACGGTGTGGGCCGCCTCCGCCAGCATCGGGAGCGCCTCGGCGACGATCTCTGATGCGACCAGGTCGCTGAAAGTGACCAGGGCGCCGATCCTCACCACATCGCCTTCGACGGCGATACCGGACATCCCCTCGATGTCCTTGATGTCGATGACCACATCCGGTGTGATCGCATCGTCGCGGAGCCAGGGAACCACATCGGTCCCGCCCGCCAGCAGTCTGGCTCCCTCGTGTTCGGAGAGCATCGCCAGCGCCTCCGGCAGGGTGCCGGGGCGCAGATAGGCGAAGTCGTGAGCGATCGTCATCGGGCTGCCTCCAAGGTCCCACTCGGGTTCGATTCCGGGCGAATGTCAAGCATCAGCACACTCCTTGGCCAGCGCCAGCACCGCCGCAGTAAAACAGGCTACGGGAGCATCCACGATCCCGGCGCCGACCATGCCGACACCCGGTTCCTTCCCGGCGATGCCTGTGTTGATGACCGGAAGGATTCCGGTGCGAACCACCCGTGTGGCGTCGATGCCGGTAGGAGTGCCTCGCGACTCCAGGATGGGAATCTTGAAGTCGGGGTGCTCGGTGACGGTGATCTCGTACATGGTCAGCGTGCGCTGCACCGCACCCGCCGCCGTGCCTCCGACGAAGCCGACGATCGCCGGCGACGCCGCCATGGCAAAGCCGCCCAGGCCGATCGTCTCGGTTATCGCCGAGTCCCCCAAATCGGGATTGGCATCCTCCGCGGTGAATGCCCCCAGGTAGAGGCCATCTACGGCCGGGGCGGGAGCCGTGAACCATGCGTCACCGGTGCCGGACAACCGGATACCGAACTCGGTGCCGTTGCGGGTCATCACAGTCACCATGCTGGAACCGGCCACGCCCGAAGCGGCGTCGATGCCTAGTTTGCCGGCAGCCATGACCAGGTTCAGCATGAAGTGGTCGTTGCTGTGGATGAACCCGAACACCTCGGACCGCGGGCCTGCAGGTCCGGGCCCTCCCACCAGCGCCTTGCCGAGTTCCCTCAGCAGCAGCGAGGTGGCGGCCCGGTTGCGGTTGTGCCCGTCGTCGCCCATCTGCAGCGCCTGGCTGATGATCGAACGCAGGTCGATGGCGCCGCCGTGGTCCAGAGCATCACCGAGCACCGGCGCCAGCACCTTCTCCATCCACTTGAGCCGCTCGATCACCTCGGGGGCGTACGCGCCGTAGCGGAGCACCTTGCCGAGTCCCTCATTGAGGGTGGCATAGGAGACCCCGTCACCGTTGGCGTCCTCGATGACCGAGACCGGCATCGAAGACGACACCACGCCTGCCATCGGGCCGATGGCCTGGTGATCGTGGCACGGCGATAGCTCGATCTCCGGCCCCAGAGCGATCGCCTCTTCGGGCGTCGCTGCCAGGCCCTCA
>CBDUUY010000298.1:0-2743 GCA_965370535.1 uncultured bacterium | reverse complement strand
CGTGAGGGTGGCCGCACCGTCGGTGCAGGCCGCGTCACCAAGATCAACAAGTAGTCGACGGTCCTCCGGCCGCCTTCCCGGCGGTCGGAGGGGTTTCGTCGACGACGAGAGAGGTTCAACGAGATGCCATCGGATAAGCGTCCGGCGATCACACTCGCGTGTGAGGAATGTAAGCGGCGTAACTACGTCACGGTCAAGAGCCGGACGAACACCCGCGACCGGTTGGAACTGAAGAAGTACTGCCGGTGGTGCCGCAAGCACACCGCCCATCGGGAGACCCGATGATCAGGGCGGCCCGGCTCGCCTGATGCCGCTGGCTGAGGTCTCCGGTCGTCGTTACGGCCCGGTGGCCGTGCCCATCACCGGGTCGTCGGTGTCGTCCTTCGTGGCGGCCACCGGCGACACACCTGATCGCTGGGTTCACCATGCGCCCCCTTCATATGCAGCCGTCGTGCTCTTTGCGGTGGCCCCCGCGTTCTTGGCCGACCCGGATGTGGTCCCCGAGACCCGTTCGCTGATCCACACGGAGCAGGCGTTCTCCTGGCACCGTGCGTTGGCGATCGGTGAGACCGTGGAGGTCGAGGGCCGGGTATCCGGCGTGAGGGCTCGCCGATCACTCAACCTGGTCAGTTTTGTTCTCTCCGCCACAGGAGAGGCCGGCCCCTGGCTGGATGGCACCGCCACATTCCTGATGTCGGCTGAAGCGGCGGCGGCCGCCGTCGAGGAGCCGGAACCGGCCCACGACGCCGTGGCCGGGACCCAACCCCCGGAACCGACCCCGCTGCCTGCTCCCGGCGATGAGATTCCCCCGATGGCACGCTCGGCCAGCAGGGCGGATCTGGTGCGGTACGCCGGGGCCAGCGGCGACTGGAATCCGATCCACTGGGATCACGATGCGGCCGTGGCTGCAGGTCTGCCCGGAGTCGTGGTGCACGGGCTGCTGATGGCCTCGTGGCTCAGCCAGGCCGCCGCACGTCACGGTGCAGGGCATCACCCGCTGGCGGAGATGAGGATGCGGTTCCGCAAGCCGCTCCGCCCCGCCGCTCCGGCTTCGATCACCGGCGTCGTCTCCGAAGACGGTGGTCTGTCGCTGGCTCTGACCTCCGATGGTGTCACTCTGGTGACCGCGGCCGCACTGGTAACCGCATGAGGTCCGATCAGGTCAGAAGGGAAGAGCGAGAACTCGTCGAGCGTGCGAAGGCCGGAGATCGCGACGCTTTCGGGGAGCTGGTGTGGAGGCATCAGGACATGGTGTATTCGTTGGCGATGCGACTGGTCGGTCCCAACCTGGCTGCAGACGTGAGCCAGGAGGCGCTGATACGGGCGTGGAGGGCTCTTCCCCGGTTCCGCGGTGAGGCCAGTTTCTCCACCTGGCTGCACCGCATCACGGTCAACACCGCCTGGACCCATCGCAAGCGTGCGGCACGCCATCTGGCCTCCGAGATCGAGGACACCCTGGTGGACCCCGGCCGGGGGCCCGAGCACGCAGGGGAGATGGCCGATCTCCGGGGGCGGCTCAGGGTGGCCCTCGAGAGGCTGTCCCCGGGCCAACGGGCCGTGGTGGTGCTGCGGGATGTCTCCGGGTGGAGTCACGCCGAGATCTCCCGGGAATTGGGGATCACCCAGACGACGGCCAAGGTCCGTCTGCATCGTGCCCGCAAGCGCCTGCAGGTGTTGCTGGAAGAGGATGCCCCATGAGCCCCGTGCTCTGCCGCCTCATCTCAGCGCTGCCCGAGGGTGCCGGCCGGACGCGGATTACCGGGGAGCATCTCCGGTCGTGCCTCCGCTGTCAGGCCTCAGAGGCGAGGGGCAGGGTGCTGCGGCGGGAACTCGCACATCTCGGCGGCGAGGTGATACCCGCCCCGCCCTATCTGGCTGCAGCGGTGATGGCCCGCCTCGGGGAGCAGGAAGAGGGTCACTCCCGGCGGCGCATCGTCGAAGGGCCGGCCGCCCGATATGCGGCGGTGGCCGGAGTGGGCGCCGCAGCGGCCGCCGCCGTCATCACCGGCATGGTTCGCCGCAGGTCGCGAATCGCCTGATCAACCCCGGCTTGCTTTACACCGTCCGTGGACGGTTACAATGCTCGCCGTTCACCGCTTGAATTTGTCGCGGGTTCGAACGCCCTAGGGGCGTAGCTCAACTTGGCAGAGCACTGGTCTCCAAAACCAGCGGTTGGGGGTTCGAGTCCCTCCGCCCCTGCCGACACTGGAAGGACGACATACCGAATGAACCGAGAGCTTCGCAGGCTGCAGGAGAAGGAAGAGAAGCGAGCGCGGGACCGCAGGGCCAAGGGCCAGGCGGCCCGGCCGAAGCGCGAGCGCGTCGGTCCTCGTCAATTCCTCTCCGAGGTGCGTACCGAGCTCAAGAGGGTCGCGTGGCCGAGCCGCCGCGAGACTGCGACGTTCACCACCGTCACCCTTATCACCAGTGCCTTCACGACCGTTTACGTCTTCGGCCTCGACATCTTCTTCAAGCGGACCGTCCTGTACCTCGTGGAGAGGATCTCATGAACACCCCCGATCTCGAGGTGAACACCGAGGGTGTCGCCGAGGCCGTGGAGCCGGCCGGTGAGGCAGCGGAGGTGATCGAGTCGGCCGCTTCCGAAGCCGCCGCCGTGGCTGATGAGGTCTCCGACGAGATCACGGATTCTGAGACCGGGGAGAATGAGCCGGAAGAGCTCTCTCCGTTTGCGGCTGCACTGGCGGCTGCCCTCGAGCCCGAGCCGGAGCCGGAGCCCGAGCCC
>CBDUUY010000297.1:0-2744 GCA_965370535.1 uncultured bacterium | reverse complement strand
CGGCGCCACCTTCCCCTGCAGGGGAAGGAACATCTGAGGAGGGACCTCTGTGTGTGCTGCGGCGCGTTCGGGTTTGTCCATCCACTGTGATGTGAACCGACCCCTTTCCTTGTTCCCCTCCCTCACGGAGGGGTGGGGCGCATATGGGGTATTCCTGCGGACTTCGAGATCCGAACCTGCGCCGTCGCTCATGGAAGGGAGACCGCTGGGAGGGTCGGCCTGGCTTGCGTCATCGGTGGCTATCGCGGTCACGGAAGGGATGGAACCTGGTAGGCCGGGCCTCCCAGGCTTCCAACGGTTCGTGATCGTATGCGTCCGACTGCAGTGGTGATCTTGTTCGGAGCGCTCGTCACGGCATGCGGACCCGGCATCTCGCCTGACCAGGCCACCGATCGTGCCCGGACCATGATGGATGAGACCATGGCCGTCGTGTTCCCAGGCCTCCCCTACGCGGATTCGGCAGAGAACTCCGACACTTGGTACGGCGACCTTGCACCCTACGGAACTGCGACCATGCACAGGGTCGCATTGGTCATACCCGAGTCCGCTGACCTGATGGAACCCATTACGGGCTCTTCGGATTTCAGCGCGGGGTGGCCGATCGCCGCCGAAGGCCACATACTCACCTCCGGAACCGCCCTGTTCGACGCAGGAGGCAGCCGCTGCGGGTGGGCGCTGGCAGACCTGGATCGTGCTGGCGTACCGGGCACGGCCGCTCTGGGGCGGGTCTGATTCCCCATGCGCGGCCATCCCCCAACCAACCGGCTTCCCCCGAGCCGAATCAGGAGTCGAGGCGAGCCCCGATCCAGTCGTCGAGATCTCCGATGGCGGCGCGATCGAGGCCGACCACACGGCCGGCGGGGAGGTCGATGAGGAGCCGTTGGCTGCCGGCCATGGCGTCATACGACGCGGTGCCGACGACCGCCCCGACCTCGAGGAGTCGCTTGACGATCAGCTCATCGCCGATACAACCCGCGAGGTCGCCGTCGCCGTACGTGAAGACCGTGACCGTGTGACCGGGGGCGACGCGGCCGACATACGCGATGAGATAGTCGCTGTCACCGCTGTGCAGACCCGGTGTCAGACCAACTCTTCCCAACACCTCGACTGCTTCCACATCGATCAGCGCCACGGAGGCGAAACCCGGAAGCTCCTTCGTCGCATAGAAGACGGGAACGGTTGGGACCACTGCACTCGGGTCGACATCTTCGCCGGCGATCAACGCCCGGTACACCGGCCGCTCATCGTTCGGGGCACCCCATCCGGTCACCTCATCAACGTAGGAGCCCACCAGATTGACGATTTCCTCAGCCTCGCGAGACGCGGCACGGTGGGTCTCGTAGTAGGTGTCGTACTGCTGCCTCGGGGTCGTACCGGCGATATGCGCCTCGAACAACGCCCTCAGAGACGGGTAATCGACGTCGTCCACCACCAAACCGCAGGTGTGGCGGGGTACCACTGTGAGCCCATCGACGGAACTCTGCAGACCGAGCCACACCCTCGGATCAAACGGCTCCGACGGCGACCGCAGCTCCCCCGACACAGAGTCATAGACCGCCACCGAAGACAGTTCACCAGCCGGCCTCACCACCAGCAACGCCTCGTCGCCCGTCTTCACACCAACCCAGAGCGACTCCATCTCATAGAACGGCGACGGCGACCCCTCCCCCGCCACCAACTCGACCACTTCGAACCGTGCCATCCCGTCCACCCCCACCACAACCGACGCACGCACCAGTGCCGATTCGCCGGCCGCGACACCATCGAGCCATCGCTCGGCCTCATACTCCGGCATGGGATAGTCGAGGTGGAGCGTCACCGTCGACTCCGACGTGGACGTTATCGACTCCGAGGTGGACACGGCCGGCTCCGAGGTGGACGTTCCCCGATCATCCGCAACCGTCGATGACACCCCGGCGCCGGGATCAGTCGAGTCACACGCCGACACCACCACGGCGAGCAACACCAGAATCGGCATCCTTCTGAACGTCATCGTCAAACACCTCCAGACAGACCCGCCTCATCTACGAGAACCCTGCTGTTGTGTTCGTTCTCAACGCGCATCATGATCTGCACCGCACGGTGCATACGACACCGCCGACGTCGGACTTCGGCAGGTAGAACAGTATTCCACTTCGCCATTTAGAGCGGCATGGGTCTGGAAAGGAGGATCGCTATCGAGCTCCAGCCAAGTCTCATGTTCGACGACGACATCAGGATCGGCCTGACCCTTGGGAACACTGCCCGCGTACTCGAGGATCTGGCATTTGGCCCTCAGCCTCACTTCACCAGTGACGGCAAACGCCGGGGCAAGACCGATACCCGTGAGAACAAGCGCGCCGTTCGGCGACCTTCGCCGGTCGTCGGTGACCATGAAGCCTCTGCGGCAACACCACAACGGCCAGGGCGCACCGACCTCGTTCATCAGGCGTTATCGCAAGTCAGCCTTCATGTCCGACATTCGCGCCGCCCCTCAGGGAGCGGTGCCGAGGAGTCCTGCGACGAGGCGGGGAGGATCCGAAGCAGCGTGAACCACGGGCTAAGAAGACCCCCTCCGTCACCGGCCCAGGGCCGGCGCCACCTCCCCTTTGTGTCAGGGTTTGGGGTGGGAGCAGGGCCCGGGGCATGGCTCGCACCTCCCCTGTCCCCCCGGTTGGGGTGACATTGTCAGGGTCTGCCTGCCCCGAGTCCTGTTCGTGATGACGTGGCTTGATAGAAGGATGCGCCGCTTCCGGCGGCCCTCA
>CBDUUY010000296.1:0-2757 GCA_965370535.1 uncultured bacterium | reverse complement strand
ACCGTCGGCTCTCCTCCGGGGGTGTATTCGTCAACCCTCGCCGATGCCGCTGCGATATCACTTGTCTATGGGGCCCATGTGGTGGCTGTTCCATGCACGAGGGCCGGGTTGCTCCAACCTCCCTCTGGTGGCATTCCGGCATGCTGGGCGGGGCTGCGGTGAGCACTCTTGGGGTGGGGAGACCGGAAGGCCTGCGCTGCGGGAGTTCGAGGCGAGCAAAGGGACCGGGGATCATTTGCAGTGGCCGGGGTGTTCCAGTACCCAGTTCACCCAGGGCTGCGGGTCGATCCGTGCCTCAGACCAGTTCGTTCTCCATGACGATCTCCGCCGCCCAACGGGCCGCCAGGCCGACCACTTCGGGGCAGTAGACGTCGTGGGCACCGGCATCGTGGAATCTCTGGAAGTCCTCCGGGTCGGCGATGTAGTACGGCCTGCCCATCACCTTGGTCTGGATATCCCGGCAGATGACGGAGCCGTATTCGTCGATGAACCTCTGGCGCAGATCCCGCACTATCTGCGCAGTCTGGAGTCGGATATCGTCCGGGTCGGCGAAGTTGTCCCGTTCCCGGCCGAGCAACTGCCCGATGAACATGATGGCACCGGCATAGGCGCCGCAGCTACCGTCACACGCGAGCCCGCCACCGCCCGCCAAACCGGTCGCCGCCTGGAAGACGTCGTCGTCGCGTCGATCAAAGGCGTCCTGCAATCCAGCCAGGGTGCACTGGCCACAGCCGCGGTAGGTCTTCTCATTCATCTTCCCGGCGCGATACGCCCTGTCGGCAGCATCCTGTGCCATCAGTTCATGCTCCATTCGATCAGGGGCATGCAGAGTACAAGCCCATGGCCCCGCCAGATCAGAGGGGTGAAGTACCCCCGTTCTCTGACACGCCACTCGGCGGTGAGCGAACTGAGCGGCTCTCAGGGTTCTCTCAGCGGTGTCCTGGCAGGGTGCGGATGCAGCGTCCTTGCGCTGGTGAGGGGTGGTCTCCGATCGAGATCACCGACACGTCTGAGCCATGAGCACCACGGCCAGACGTGCTCTCTTTCCGCCACGAGGTTGCTGGGAATGTGATTCTCGTGGAGGTCGAAGATGTCGGATTGGTTCTACCGGCTGGGTCGTTTTGGTGTGCGGCACCGGGTGTGGGTGTTGGCGGTGTGGGCCGTGGTCCTGGTGGGCACGGTGGTGCTTGGTGGCCGATTTGGTGGAGATCTCGCGTCCGGGTTCGAGATGTCGGGTACCGAGGCTCAGGAGGCGGCGGATCTTCTGGCGGAGCGTTTCCCCGAGACCGGAGGGTCGAGCGCCCGTGTCGTGTTCTCCGTCGATGATGGCTCGCTGACGGAACCGGAGTCGCAGGACGCGGTCGGTGCGACTCTCGCCGAGATCGCCGGCCAGCCCGGTGTCGTGTTTGTCACCGACCCATATCAGGAGGGAACGGTCTCGCCCGACGGACGGGTCGGCTTTGCGACGGTTGGCTACTCGGAGTCGGCAGAACAGATGGCCGAGGGCACGGTGGACCGTCTGTTCGAGGCGGCGGCTCCCGCCGAAGCCGGCGGCTTGCAGGTCGAGTTCGGTGGAAGGGTGGTCGAGGAGGCGGGCGGACCCTCGGTGGGTTCTGCCGAGCTCATCGGCCTTGGTGTCGCCATCCTCGTTCTTCTGTGGGCGTTCGGTTCGGTGTTGGCGATGGGGCTCCCCATTGCCACTGCGGTGCTGGGACTCGGGATGGGGCTGTCGGCGATCTCCTTGCTCGCTGCAGTAGTCGATCTGAACGACGGTGCCCTCATGCTTGCCACCATGATCGGGTTGGCGGTCGGCATCGACTACGCACTGATCATCGTGACCCGGTATCGGCAGAACCTGGCCACCGGGCTGTCGGTGGAGGAGGCCGCAGCGGTGGCCAACGCCACGGCAGGCGTCTCCGTGGTGTTCGCCGGCGGCTCGGTCGTGATCGCACTGTTGAGTCTGGCCGTCGTCGGGATTCCCCTCCTCACCAACATAGGACTCTCCGTTGCGCTGATGGTGGTCGTCGCCGTGGCGTTGGCGGTGACCCTGTTGCCGGCGCTACTCGGTTTTGTGGGCACCCGGATCGACAGGTGGGCTCTGCCGGGCCTGCGGGTCCGCGGCGGTGCCGACCCGGAGCGGACGAGCTTCAGCGAACGATGGGCGCGGATGGTGACCCGGCGGCCGTGGCTCTCCCTCGGAGCAGCGGTTGCCCTCATGGCCGTCCTGGCAATCCCGTTCCTCTCGATGCGACTGGGTCTGCCCGACGCCGGGACAGAACCCGAAACGACCACCCAGCGAAGAGCCTACGATCTGTTGGCGGAGGGGTTCGGGCCCGGTTTCAACGGGCCCGTCGCGGTGGCTATCGATCTCGACGAGGTGCCAAACCCCCGGGTGGTCGGGGCAGAAATCGCAGAGGCGGTCAACGCCGACCGGGGGATCGTCTCCGTCTCACCCCCCATCTTCAACGACAGTGCCGACACAGCCCTGGTGATGGCCACTCCCACAACCGGGCCGGCCGACGACACAACCGAGGCGACCATCGAGAGGCTGCGCAGTGACGTGATTCCCGGCCTCGAGGATCGAACCGGCGCAGCCATCGCCCTGACCGGGCCGACCGCAGCCGACATCGACTTGACCAGCAAGCTGGAAGCAGTGACCGTCCCGTTCATGGCTGTGGTAATCGGTCTCACCATGCTGCTCTTGATGCTGGCATTCCGGTCGATCCTCGTGCCGATCAAGGCCGCGCTGGGGATCCT
>CBDUUY010000295.1:0-2773 GCA_965370535.1 uncultured bacterium | reverse complement strand
CTGGCCGGTGTTGCCGCCCCCGTCCCGGGCCAGGCCCAGGATGTCCTTCTGCCAGCCTTGCGCCCACCAGCGAGCGAACCACTTGCTGTCGTTCCGCAGGGTGGCGGTGATGGTCTGGGTCATCCCCATAGTCTCGCTGATGCGCACACCCACCCATTCGACCCCGCTGCCAAACTCGCCCTCGCTGACCTCCAGCACGATGTCCACCACCGGGTCATAGAGGGTTGCGCCGTTGGCAGGATAGACAACGTCTACCGTGGGCGCAATGCGGTCCACCACCAGCGTCTGGGTGGAGGTAAAGATGTCGCTCACGTTGCCCACCCTATCGGCGGCCTGGCCCAGAAGGTCAAAGGTGCCGGTGAGAGGTGGGGTCCAGGTGATGGCCCAGGAGGAAAAGATAGCGCCAGGGCTTTCCATCGTGGCGGTGTACCAGTCGCTGACGCCGGTCTGGCGGTCGTGGAGGCCCACTCGCACCCAATCCACGCCGGCGGTGGGAATGTAGGCCCCGCGCCGCCCAAAGTAGAGGCGCAGAGAGCGGCTGCCTGGAATCCCAAAAGATGGCTCCTCGTCCGTATGGGACATGGTAAAGCCAAAATCATCAAAGCCATCACCGTCCAGGTCACCCAGGCCGGCCCACTCCATTTGGTGGACGGCGCTGTGCCACAGTTCGTAGGCGCGGGATTGCTCGTAGGAAGCGGCCACCAGGTCGGAAGTCTTCACGTTTTCACCCGTGGCCCAGCCGGAGCGGGTGCCGAAGATGAGGTAGGCCCAGGCCCCGGTGGGAGGGGAATCGTAACCCTGAGTGCCGAGGGCAAAATCGGCCAGGCCGTCGGCGTTGACGTCGCCCAGGGCGCCCATCCATGGGAAGGCGGGATCGGCGTCCCCGACGGGCAGGTTGGTGAAAGAGGCCAGGGCAGCATTCTCCAGCGTGTCGCTGCTCATACTCTCCCCGCCGGGGATGACATAGATTGTGCCTCCGAATTGCACATCCAGGGCCGCCAGGTCGCCGTAGCCGTCGCCGTTCACGTCGCCCAGCATGCGGCTGTCGAAGACGTTCTGGCCGGAAAAGGTGACGTCGGCGTCGGAGAGACTAAAGCCCCCCGTGCCCCAGTCCGCCCGCCCGAAGAAGACATAGACGCCCGAAGGACTGGTCCCCCCGGCGACGGCGACATCGGTCAGGCCGTCGCCGTTGAGGTCGCCGCTAGCATCGGCCCGCTCGATGGCATTGCCGCCGAAGATGACGGAGTCGGGAGCGGTGCTCCAGGTGACCTGGCCGAGCACGAGAAGCACCGGCTGCGCGACGGAGGAGGATTTGATCAGGAAGTCATCGTAGCCGTCCCCGTTGGTGTTGCCGGCAGGACGTATCGAATAGGTGGTGCCAGAAGATAGTGAGGTCGTGCTGGCTTCCTGCGGTGTCATGGAGGCCTGCCATTGGGTCTCGGGACGGCCAGGGATGAGATAGACGTCGGAGAAGGTATCCGTCTTGTAGACCGCCACGGCGAAATCGTCGTAGCCGTCGTCGTTGAAATCCCCAATGGCGGCAGCGGCCTGGATCTTGCCCAGACCCGCAGCGATGACCGTGGCGGCCTGGCCGAAGAGGCTCAGTGCCTGCGCCTGTGAGGGCCATTCGGTCTCGTGCCGTCCCAGCACCAGGTACAGTTTGTCATCTATGGGGCCGGACGCGAGGAACAGGAAGTCATCGTAGCCGTCGCCGTTGGTATCACCGGCGGGGGAAACGGCTATGCGGCTATCCTCGGACCAGCCGGTACTCAGGTCGGCCTGGGAGAAGGAGAAGTCGCGCAACCACAGGCCGGGGCGGGAGCCGAAGGTGGGCGGCACGTCCCAGACGAGGCCGCTTATGGTCACCGGCGAGGTACCGATCACGTCGGGCTGCTCGTCGAAGAAGACGCTCGGCGCAGTGGTGTCCACGGCCACGGTGATGGTATCCGTGTCGCCGACGTTACCCACGCCGTCAACCGCCTGGGCGGTGAGGATGTACAAGCGGTCGGGGCGGATGTCGGGAAGCGTCCAACCGTACTGCCAGGAGGTGGTCGGCTGCCCGGAAGCGGCCAGGGAGGCCGGGAGCATCGCCACAGCGGTATCGGAAGGCCGGATGTAGTCCACACCCAGGTAGACGCCCTCCACGCCGGAGACGCGGGGCGCGGCGGAGCGGTCGTCGGCCGTGCCGGTGACGGTGAACACGCGGCGGCCGTCGGGCAGTAGCGGCGGGTTGAGCATTTCCCCGCTTTGCGGGTAGACGATGGTACTGGTGGGCGGCGTGTTGTCCACGGTAAAGGTGATCGCCGGGGACGGCGTCTCGACGTGGTCAAAGGGGTCGGTGGCCCGGCTCTGGACACCATAATCCCCGTCGGGGCCGATGGCCCAGCCGTAGCTCCACCCCTCCAGTCCCTCGGCTTCCTGCCAATCGGTGTCATAAGTGGGCGAGGTGATACCGGTGAGACGCACGTCAACCCGCTCTACCCAGGAGATTTCGTCCTGGGCCCGGCCCGCTACCGTGAGGGTGATCCCCCCGATGAAACCGGCCGGGTCGGGCCAATCCACAGCCGAGGTAGGCGGCTCGGAGTCAATCCCCAGACGAGGCTGAGCGGAGACCTGGAGGTTGCGCAACTCACCCATCGCATCGGTCATCACTGCCGTGGCCGTCATCGTGCCGGTGGCCCAGTGGGATTGGGTGATGGCCGGGTCAATCGTGCCGATGAGATAGATCAGAACCTGATCCCCCGCCGGCAACTCGCCTGCCTGCCAGATGCAG
>CBDUUY010000294.1:0-2799 GCA_965370535.1 uncultured bacterium | reverse complement strand
CCGCGTCTCTCCGGCCCTCGGCGCCCCCGGCTTCGCCTTCCTCCTCGATGCAGTCACGACTGCGCCTTCGTCGTCAGGCTGTGCCGGATGACACCGATGATTCGGAGGTACGCGGGCGCTATTCCCACGGCACACCACTAGCCTGACCCGCTGCTGATCAACGGAGACAGGACCATGACCCGCCGCTTCCTCGCCATGAGCATTGCCGCCGCCCTAGCCGTCACCGCCTGCGGCGGCACCGTCACCGAACCAAAGGTCGAAACCGTCGCTGCTGCCCGGTTCGCCGAGATCATCGATGAAGCCCCAAACGGTTTGGTGATCCTCGACCTGCGCACCCCCGCCGAGTTCAACGCCGGGCACATCCAGGGCGCCATCAACATCGACTACTACGAGACGGCGTTCCTCAACAACCTCGACGCCCTCGACAAGAGCGTGACCTACGCCATCTACTGCCGTTTGGGCGATCGCAGCGACGACACCCGCGGGATCATGGAAAGCCTCGGGTTCACCAACATCTCCGAACTGGGAAACGGCGTCGTCACCTGGTACGAGAGCGGGTTGCCGCTGGAAGGCTGATGGCGGCCGGGTGCCCGTTATCAGCCGAACCGGTCTGAGAACCCGGACTCAGGCTTCGGAGGGACTGAGCCTGATCGACTCCGGGTCGAACAACTCGTCCCTGCGGCCCTTCATGGTCTTGTAGAACTCCCGGATTCGCGAGAGGTCGATCTCGGGCGATCCGGTCATGTGGATGGCGGCACCGGCGCCGCCCTTCTTGCGGCCGAAGTCCAGGAACCCGGGCACCACCGGGACCTTGGCGTTCTGAGCGATGCGGTAGAACCCACTCTTCCAGTGATCGACCTTGGCCCGCCTTCCCTCCGGCGAGATGCCGAGGATCATGCCGGGCCGCGCCTTGAACGCCGCCACGGCCGCTTCGACCACGGCGGTGCGCCGGCCCCGCTCGACGGGAATCCCGCCCAGCCAGCGGAAGAACCATCCGAACGGCTTCTTGAACAGTGATGCCTTGGCGAGCCAGTGGATGGCCATGCGTTCCTTGGCGGCCACCGCCAGCATGTAGAAGGCGTCCCAATTGGAGGTGTGGGGGGCGGCGGTGAACACATAGCCGCCCTCCTTGGGGCTGAGATCCTCGGTCTTCCATCCGATGATCTTCAGGTAGAGGGCGGCGATCCACCCGAGCATCCGGCTCAGCACGGGAGTGGTGAACAACGTGATGCGGGCGGGCGGCCGATGCTTCGCTGCGGTGGGCGTCTCCGTCACAGGATCCTCCGGTGGATGGGCCCAGGCGGGCCGACGGATGCCGGCGACACCATGGTTTACGCACGGTACCGTTGATTCGGGACGTCCGCTGACGGTCGGCACCGCCTGGACCCCGGTACGATGCCTTGACCCGCCCCCGTAGCTCAGGGGATAGAGCATCGGTTTCCTAAACCGTGAGCGCAGGTTCGATTCCTGCCGGGGGCGCCTGCCGAGGACTTGGATGCCCAAGGGTCCCCGGGCTTCACGCGAATCCATGTCGGTGACGCCCGCGCTGATCGCGTGTGACTGCGATCCGTAGGAGTCCCCCCGGTCGTCCATCCCCGGTCGTCCGCAACAGATACGAATCGACGGTGCTCGTACCTCGTCTACCTGTTCCTGCGACATCGCGAGCAGGGACGAGGCAAATCATCACCCTGTCGGGCTCGCGGTGAGTTCTCTAGAAACCCCCGGTTCACTTCTCCATACCGGGGTTCCAGACCTCCCACACCTTGCCGACGAGATCGGGGCCGGGCTTCAGCGTCGGGTCACCGGGCATCCAACCGGCCGGGGTGGCTTCGGCACCTCCGGAGTCGCGCACCAACTGGTACGCCTGTACCTGACGAATCGTCTCATCGATGCGTCTACCGACGGGCGGTGTGAGCACTTCCATCGCCTGAATCACGCCGTCCGGATCGATGATGAACCGGCCGCGCATCTCGATGCCCTGGGTCTCATCCCACACACCGTATGCCCGGCCGATGTGCCCTGCCTGGTCCGAGGCCATGGCGAATGGAACACCGCCGTCGACCATCTTCGAGAGTTCGTAGTCGTTCCACATCTTGTGGACGAAGTGGCTGTCGACACTGACAGAGATGACTTCTACGCCCAACTCCTGCAAGTCTGCATATTTGTCGGCGACCGCCGACACTTCAGTAGCTCAGACAAAGGTGAAGTCGCCGGGGTAGAAGCACAACAACACCCACTTCCCGGCGAAATCCGAAAGACTGACCGGGCTGAAACCGCCTCCCTGATAGGCAGGGGCTGTGAAATCGGGGGCTTGCTGCCCTACTCCTACGCTCACGTGGACCTCCTGTAGCGACTCTCCCGACCGGGTCGGTTCGTGGGTTTCCGAGGGAAGGTCACCGCCGACGGTTCCGGTCACCCGGCCACATCCGGCTGTGTCATCGGCCATCGCTGCCCTCTCAATAGACATCTCAAGGGTAGCGACCGACCGACCCCCTGGAACTCGAGACAGGTTGAGGGCCGGATCGAACCGATCCGAGGTCCACGGAGACTCTGGTGGCGCCCCGGTTCTGCAACCGACGCCGTCGCCCTGTTGGAGCGGCTCGCCATCGAGAGGTCTTCACCGGGGCGAGCGAACGTAGACAACGGACCCAACCCTAAGCCCGCACACCTGTCGGCCGACCTACTGCCACACCCGGGACCCGGAGGACCCCCTGGGAGGAAGCCCCGAGATGATGTCCCCGAGAGCCGGAGCCTGAGAGGCAGGTTGGTATCTGCCCACGGAGGCGGTGCACCGCATCA
>CBDUUY010000293.1:0-2802 GCA_965370535.1 uncultured bacterium | reverse complement strand
GTCTCCTCATTTACTACCTGGCCGTCTTTAAGATGTATGATGCGCTGGCAGTGGCTGGCGATGCTGGCATCGTGGTTTATCACAATCAGGGTAATATTATGCTCGGCATGCAGGGAGGTAAGGATGCTGATTATCTCGGCTCCGGATTGGCTGTCCAGGTTGCCAGTCGGCTCATCCGCCAGAATCAGAGGCGGGCTCTTCACCAGCGCGCGGGCGATGGCCACCCGCTGCTGCTGGCCACCCGACAACTGGGCCGGGTACTTGTAGGCCTGCTCGGGGATCTGGACCTGTTCGAGCATTTCCTTCGCGACCTCGTCGGCTTCGCCCTTCGACCAATGACGGACCTGCCGGGGCGCCAGTGAGATGTTCTCGATCACGGTGAGGTGTGGGAATAGGTTGAACTGCTGGAACACCATCCCGGTCTCGGTGCGGACCTGCTGGATGGCCTTGATGTCCTCAGTCAGTTCGATGCCATCGACAAAAATCGTGCCCCGGTCATGCTTCTCGAGACGGTTGATGCAGCGGATCAGGGTCGATTTCCCGGAACCGGAAGGGCCGCAGACCACAACCACTTCCTGGCGGCCGACGTTCATGTTGATGCCCTTGAGCGCCTGGAAGTCGCCGAAGAACTTGTCGACGTCGATGACCCTGATCATCGCCTCACCGGTACCCGCAACGGAGGTGGCATCTTCGAACTGCTCGGCCTGGCCTGCCTGGTCGGAGTGCTGGTTCGTCATCGTGTTTCCCTCATCGTTCTCCCACGCCGAGCTTACGTTCGAGCCGGCGGCTTTCCTTCGACATCGTGTACGACCCGACCCAGTAGACGAGTCCGACAAACGGCAAGGTGACCGACGACAGGCCCCGTCCCAGGAAATCGGGCTGGGCGTTGGCCACCTCCGAAACGTTGAGCAGTTCGAGGACACCGATGATGGTCAGCAGCGAAGTGTCCTTGAAGAGGCTGATGAACTGTCCGACCATCGCCGGGATCACGGCCCGGAGTGCCTGGGGCAGCACGATGAACCGCATCACCTTGGCGGTGGGGAGGCCGACCGCCAACGCCGCTTCGGTCTGCCCCCGATCGACGGCCTGGAGCCCGCCCCGAACGACCTCTGCGACATAGGCACCGGTGAACAAGGTGATCGCGATGAGCGCCCGGGTGACATCGGATGGTGGCTCGATATCGATACCGAACAGGCTCTTGGGGAAGAAGAAGCCCAGCATGAACTGGCCCATCAGGAGCAGTGTGATCAACGGCACGCCCCGGATGGCCTCGATGTACCCGATCGACAGGATGCGCAACGCCGGCAGTGAGCTGCGGCGGGCAAGGGCCGCCAGCAGCCCGATCGGGAAGGCCAGCACGATCCCGGTCACGGTGACGAAGAGCGTCAGATGGAGGCCGCCCCATTCATCCCAACCGACACCCCACGCACCAAGGCCAAGCAGCGACAGCAGCCAGTGGGCCACCCCGGCGCCGAGCAGTTCGAGCCACAGGTCGACGCCGATCAGGAGGACCAGCCAGGCCCTGCGCCGCAGGATGCCGGGGAGGTGCGGTCCGAGCCAGCGGCCGGCGACTGCGATCGCCGCCGCACCGGCCACGACGAGCAGCGGGCCGATGCTGCGGGTGAGGGTCAGCAGCGCGACGGCGAGCAATACGACCGGCCAGAAGCGCTTGAGGCGATCACCCCACGACGGCGTGGAGTGCTCGAGGCCGGCTTCCTCGGCTCGCTCGACCACGCTGGCGTGCCAGGCTCCGGCCGCCATGGTCCCGAAGAGGATGAGAACGAAGGTCGAAGACCACACCCGCCACAGGTCCTCGCGGGGGAACCGTCCGACCATGAAGTTGGTGAGGTTGCGCCTGACGATCTCCCAATCGGCGGAGACCAGGACAAACCGCATCACCCGAATCACCACATAGAAGATCAGGGCGCCGAAGACGACGGTGAGGACGCCATTCCACCAGTTGCTGAACAGGTTCTCCCGGACCCACTCCCGCGGCGCCGTGCGGGCGCTCGGGAGCCAGGCCTCTCCCTCCTCGGGAGGCATGTCCGGCACGAGATCGGGTCTGTCGGTCATCGTTGTGTGGCCATTTGCAGACGGCGGTTCACGATGTTCATCACGACCGAGGTGAGCAGAGAGAAGGTCAGGTAGACGAGCATGAGGATGGCGATCGTCTGCGGGGCCGGGTTGCCGTTGCCAATGATGGTGACTGCGACAACCGTGACCTCCGCGTATCCGACGGCGATTGCCAATGACGTGTTCTTGGTGAAGTTCAGGTACTGGTTGATCGTCGGAGGGATCGCTATCCGGGCGGCCTGGGGAAGGATCACGAAGCGGTAGCGCTGGAAGTTGTTGAGCCCAACGGCAAACGATGCCTCGGTCTGACCCCTGGGCACGGCCAGGATGCTGCCTCGAACGATCTCAGCTACGTGGCTGGCGGTGTAGAGCGTCAGCGCCAGGGTCACGGTGGCGTATCCGGCCAGCATGGTGGTGCCCCCGACGATGAGGCGGTCCTCCGGGAAGAGCACCGGGCGTGATATGCCGATCGGATCGCCGATCATCAGGAAAGCGATGGTCGAGATGAGCAGAAACACTCCGAAGGCCCAGAGGACTCGATGGTGTGGCCGGCCGGTCTCATCGAACACCCCGGTGCGCCAACGCCAAACCACGACGGCTGCGATGAGGGCTCCCAACACGAGAAGCCAGAAGAGGCCTGCGTTGTCACCGTTCACGATCGAGGGCATGGCAAAACGGCGGTTGGAGATGACGAAGAGACCGAAGGGTGTCGAGCCTTCCTGAATGATG
>CBDUUY010000292.1:0-2804 GCA_965370535.1 uncultured bacterium | reverse complement strand
ATGATGCCGGCGACGGTCAGCACCACAATCGCACCGATCAGAAACGGCACAGCATCCATATGAACCTCCTGTTCAACCATGGTGCCACAACGGTCGATAGACACACCGTGACGTTTCTTCCCATCAGCACGAGCCGGCATCCGTCGAAGGCATACGACAAAGGGGGCGGGGCTCATTCGCACGGAGTCGGCGTCCTCCCGAATTCACTCCACCCGATCCCTCTCCCCGGCAGGAGGGGAGCAGAGCCACGTGGCCAATCCAAGCATTCTCTGGATAGGGGCACCTATCCACCGCCGAACCGGTCCGGTGGATTACCGTGACCGCCATGTGGCAGCGACTACTCCCGTCCCTGATGGTGTTGAGCCTGCTGGCCATCGTCACATCACCGGCCGACGCCGATCCGGCAGGCCAGGTGGTCCCCTCCTTCAACGAGTCCCCGGGTTGCGGCCCGTTGGACGGGTACCGGGGCCCGATCGTGTCCGGCGGTTCGCTGAGCAATTCCGAACCGATACGGGGGCCCTGGGGCGACTTCTTCGGGCGCACCATCGGCCAGGCCAGGTCCGCCCTGGTCCCGGTGACCCTCCCCGGCATGGACCGCCCCAAGACCGTATGGGTCCACTCCCGGGCAGTCCCGGCGATCAGCCTGGTGATCCAGAACCTCGAAGAGGCATCTGCAAGTGGCCTCAACTACACGATCCGGGCCTCGTACACCTCCTCGTACAGCCCGCGCAGCATCCCCGGCAAGGGGTACCTGTCGTTTCACGGCGTCGGGACTGCGATCGACATCAACAGCCACACCAACCCATACTCGGGCGAGAGCGAGAACGTCCTGATCACCAACATGCCGGGATGGTTCGTGGACGCCTGGACCGAGGCAGGATGGTGCTGGGGCGGGGACTGGATCAGCCTCAAGGATCCGATGCATTTTTCGTGGATGGGGCCGATCCACACGCCGGATTACGGCCCCGTGCCGGCCCCATATCCCCCATTGACGGCCCCGGCCCCTTTCGACAGGGCCATCGAGTTTGGGACCGCCCTGGAGGGTGAACGCGCCTACGACCACATGCTGGTCACCGACACCGACAGGGACGGCGCCCCGGACCTGGTCGGAATCCGAGACTGGACACCGGCCGGCCACATTCGCGTCGAATCTGCCAGGGCCGCCTCGGAGTTCGCAGGCTGTTCCACTACCCGACTCACCACCGGCCCTCTCCGGGCGGACCGGGTGGTGATGGCCGATGCCGACAGGGACGGCCGCCCCGACCTCTGGGCCCTCGACCTGACCGGAGCGACCGTCGAGGCCACGATCTATCCGATGGCCGGAGGCATGGCCGATCCCCTGGCGGAGACCGTCACCGCAGCCCCGGTGACGGATCGGGCCACGTACCTGGCCGGTGACATGGACGGCGACGGGTACGCCGAACTGGTGATGGTCCTACCCGGCAACGAGACCAGCATCCGTGCCTGGCGGGGGCCGGGCTTCGTCGAACCGATCCTCGACACCACCAACCTCCAGAGTTCTGGCAGGGATTGGCGCTTCTCGCTTGGCGATTTCGATGTGGACGGTGTATTGGACGTCTATGCGCTGTCATCCGGTGACCCCGCCCGGGTCTTCATCTTCGACGGTGCGGGTCAATTCTCAGAACCGGCCGAACGGGTGGCGAGCGGGGTAGAGGCGGGACCGGGGCGCCTGGATGTGGCCGACCTCGACGGAGATGGCCGCGACGACCTCTACCTGACACGGGACGACGGGAGCCTGACCGTGCTGCTCGGTGACCGGCGCAGCGATGGCGCCGACCTCACTGCCTGGTTCATCGACCCCAGGATCGACCCCCAGGACTGCTCTCCCGGCGGATACCGGCCCGACGACCCCGCCTTTCGCTCCCTGTCTGCTGTGACGATTCCTGGAGGCTCCCTCGCCGTCGCCGGCCCCGGGGACCCGGATGACTCGGAACTGATCATCCGCAACCCGCCGCGTCTCGTCACCACGAACTGGGTGCCCGGTACCACGATCGACATCGCAGCGCTCGATGAAGGCCTTGCGGTTCTCTACGACCAGGACACGATTCGGGTGTGGATCACCAACTCAGACGGACGACGATTGCGCACGATCAAGGCGTCCTACCTCACCGATCCCGTTGCCATAACCGTGGCCAAGGACACGACCGGCCGCCAGTGGATCGCCATGCTCGGGACCGGCAACCTCCGGCCGATGATCCGTCTGAGAGGCCCGGATCGGTCGCCCGGCCTGGCTATCCGGCCCTTGCTGGAGCACCCCACTGCGATGCGGTCCATCGACCTCGACGGTGGCGCCGACGAGATCGCCCTGGCCGGCACCGATGGCAGCGGAGAAGCGTTCGTGGAGATCTACCGACTCGATGGGGCCCTCCTGGATCGGCGCCGGCTTGGGACGAGCCTCGAGGTGTTGGACCTCACCCCGGTCCTGGTCGAGGGGCATCCGGGGTTGGCAGTGCTCACCTCCGAATCCGCCACCGGGGCCATTCGCGTGTTCGTGCTCGATGCGAGTCTCGAGAAACTCAGGGCTCTCTACTACCCGGCGGCGACCTCGGGGGCCATATCGGCCACCGGTGGCACCGTGGTGGTGGGAATACGTATCGAGCGGACAGGCCGTGTTCGCATCGATGCCCGCGATGCTACCTCGGGGGCACCTGTCTGGAAGCGAAGTGCCAGACCAGGGTTCGATCCGGCTTCCATGGCGTCGGGCGACGGCACCCTCTGGGTGGTCGCCCACCGTAGGGGCGACGGCGCGGTTCTGATCCAGGGACGGACCGCCGCCACCGGGC
>CBDUUY010000291.1:0-2806 GCA_965370535.1 uncultured bacterium | reverse complement strand
CACCCGATTGTGACGGGAGGACTCGACCTTCAGGGTGCGGGTGAGCACCGCCGGCCGGACCAGATCTCTCCCCTCTTCCAGGGCCCGCTCAGCGAGAGCGATCAGGCTGGGGCGACGGGCGCGGATCACGGCAGGGTCGGCCGATTGGCTCCGCAGAACGTCATCGACGTCGTATATGAGATCCCAATCCCGCCGCACGGACATGGCTATCCGGTTTCCTTCGATGTGTGCTCCCTGAAGTACTTGATGTACCGCATGCCGTGCTGGTCGCGTCCGCGCAGCAGATCCGCACCCCGGATGGTGGCCCCCAGCTTGTTGGCATCGGTGATCGCGCACGATGCGCCCGCACCCATCGCCAGAGCGAGGAACGCCTGGTTCAGCGTGTGCCGGTCGGGCAGGCCGAACGAGACGTTGCTGGCGCCGAGATTGATGTTGATGCCATATTCCGAGGTCAGGAGGGCGATGGTGTCCAGCGTCACTCTTGCCGCATCGCTGTCGGCTCCCACGGTCATCACCAGCGGATCGATGACGATGCTCTCGATGGGGATGCCTAGCGAATCGGCGCGATCGATGATCCGCTCGGCGACGGCAAATCGGGCCTCTGCGGTCGGCGGGATGCCCTCCTCGTCGAGCGTGAGGCCGATTACGGCTGTGTCGTACTCCTTGACGACCGGCAGGATCTTCTCCAGGGAGTCTTCCTCACCGTTGACGGAGTTGATCATCGGGCGCCCCTTGCACGCCATGACTCCGGCGATCACAGACTCGGGATCGGGCGAATCGATGCACAGGGGCACGTCGACGGCGGCGGTGACGGCCGTCACGACCTCACGCATCGTCTTCACCTCGTCGGTTCCCGGAACGCCGACGTTGATATCGAGCACATCGGCGCCGGCTTCGACCTGGCGCACGGCGAGATCGACGACGTAGTCGAAGTTCCCCTCGGCCAATGCCGCAGCGAGGAGTTTGCGTCCAGTGGGGTTGATCTTCTCCCCGATCATCGTCATCGGCCCCTCGGTGTCGATGACGACGCTGGTCGTTGCGCTGGAAAGGTTTGTCTTCATCTCTGATGCTTCTCCATGTCTCCGTGGGTTCTTACGTCAGCGGGCTTCCAAAGGGATACCGAGATCGATGCACTCCGCCGTGACCTTGCGGTAGGCGGCTTCCCATCCGGGCGTCGGTTTGAGCGTGTCCATGTCGTATGCCTGTTGGAAAGGCACACCCAGGTCCGGTTTCTTGATGGACGTCTCGTACCCGGGCAGCAGTGCCCTGACGACCTCGTCGATCGCGCCGAGTCCCATGCCCGATGCCACTCCGGCTCCCTTCTGTGGTGGGGACGAGTCATGGTGATATTGATGAGATCAATACTGATTCTGACAGGAACGCAAACCCACTGCAAGGCCCGGCGCTCACGACGTATTGCCCGGTGGTTGCGGACGCGGGGCCGCAGACGAGCCGGAGGGACGGGCTACCCACCACCCCACCGCAAAGGACACCGAGGCAGCCGCGGCAATAACGCTCCACAGAACGCCCCGGCCCAGCGCCCCGTATGCCCATCCGGCAAACACCGCCGATATCGCAGCGACCATGAACCCCACAGCTTCCAGCAAACCTTGGCCGCGAGCCAGCATGTCTGGGGGGCTCCCGGCGGCGACCAACGCTTCTCCGGCAGGGACGACCGCCGCGGAGCCGACCCCATGCAGGAGAACCGCGCCACCCAGCACGAGAGGAATATCCAGCCAGCCGTAACCCAGCACGGCCGTCATCATGAGAACGAAGCCGGGAACAGCCACCAACCGGGGTGATCGGCGATCCGCAAACCTGCCGAATCTCGCCGCCAGCACGACTATGGGCGCAGCGATCAGCACGAAGCTGAAACCGACAAAGACCGTAGAAGCCCCGCGATCGATCAGCAGCCGAGCCCACACAGCGTCGAAGGCACCGACGACCACGAAGTCGACTGCAGCGATCGCCACCCCGGCCACTACCAACCTGGTCCCCAGAAGGTCGCGAAAGCCCTGCCCCGCCTTGACGGGCTCCAATGGTGCCAACGGCTCGAGGCGAGCGACCATTGGCACCGCCATCACGAGCACGACGGCGGGGACCAGGAACGGGACCCCGAGCCCGAAACGGGCGGCGAGTAGGGCGCCGATCAGTGGCCCGAGCGCAAATCCTCCGGCGGCAGCGGCAAAGAGCCTGCCGAGAGCCTCACCGGGCCGATTCGGATTCCAGTCCAGCACCACTCGCCGGGCGGCCGGCAGGAACACGCCCTCGGCCAGACCGAGAACCGCCCGCGCTGCTACGAAGACCCACAAGTCGTGGGCATAGGCAGTGACTACGAGAGCCGCCGCTCCTGTCAACAAGGCGCCCATCATCATCACCTTGGCGTGCCCCCGATCGGCATAACGGGACAGCCAGAGAAAGGAGACGAACGCCGCAGCAAGACTGGATCCCGCGATCAGCCCCAACCCCGACATGGGGAAGCCGTATGCATCCTGCAGATCGGCGAGAAGCGCCAGAGCGACGCCGAATCCGATGAGATTTGCGGCCACGGCCAGGTGAAGGATGATCTGATCGGCTCTCCGTACTCCCACAGCCATCCTTCATCTCGTGCGTCACCGATGAGGAAACCTCAGGACCCGGTTCGGCAGTCGGTCTATGAGCGGCCCCGGCCCGCCTCGCACCACGATCGTCCTTGCGGCTCTGCCGTTGCCCTGAGGCTCCAGCATCCAAGGATTCCTCTCAATACCCGGGGATCGGAGTCGGGAAGACATCCTCCAGAAGACCACTGCGCTCGATGCGGCGCAAG
>CBDUUY010000290.1:0-2825 GCA_965370535.1 uncultured bacterium | reverse complement strand
CGGCGGTATCGCCTGGCATCCCGACGGCGAGGTGATCGCCGTCCTCAGCGCCCGCCATCCCGAGCGGTTCCGTGACTCCGGCACGCAGGTGTGGGAGGTCCCGGTGGCGGGCGGGGACCCTGTGGCGATCGTCGACCTGGGTATGTGGAGCCAGGTCTCCTACACCGGGGACGGGACTGCCCATGTGATCGGCGTCGAGGACGTATGGGGATACCCGGATGTGTCGATGTTGCACCGGGTCGGTGACGGCAAGACCGAGCCGATCACGGCGAGCCTCGACCGAAGTGTGATCCCCCCGGCTCCTGTGGTGGCCCCGGCGGGCCCCCAGTGGCTCGACGATGGATCCTGCCTCATCACATTGGAGGACGCCGGCCGGGTGCGGTTGATCCGGATGGCCCCGGACGGCTCCACGGAAGACCTGGTGGGCGGTGACCGGTTGGTGCTGGGTGCGTCCCCGCGCCCCGACGGGTCGGCGTTTGCCTTTGCGGCCACGACGCAGACCAATCCCGGCGAGTTGTGGTGGTGGGAGGACGGCGAGGAGCGCTGCCTCACCGATCTCAACGGGGAGTTCGGCGATGGGTTGATCGAACCGGAGCATTTCCGGGTCGAGCACGACGGGGTCGAGATCGACGCCTGGGTGCTTCTCCCGGCGGGAGACGATCCGGTGCCGGTGCTGCTGAACATCCACGGAGGGCCTGCCACCCAGAACGGTTTTGGCTTCTTCGACGAATTCCAGGTGTACGCCGGGGCCGGGTACGGCGTGGTGGCCTGCAACCCGCGAGGCTCCACCGGCCGGGGCCGGGACTTCGTCCGCACCCCGGTGGGGCGCTGGACCGAGGAGCGGCCGCCCGACCTGGAGGACATCCTGGCGGTGCTCGACGCCGCATTGGAGCGCTTCCCCCGTCTGGACCGGGAGAAGATGGGCATCATGGGCGGCTCATATGGGGGCTTCATGACCGCCCGGATCCTGGCCGTGGATCATCGGTTCCTCTCCGCGGTCCCCGAGCGAGGCCTCTACGCCTTCACCTCGTTCGCAGGCACCTCCGACATCGGGCCCCGATTCCCTCGCATGTATTTTGGGGAGATCCCACCCGGTGAGATCGACACGTTGTGGCAGGCCAGTCCGCTGTCACGGGCGCATCTGATCACCACCCCGTGCCTGATCCTTCACTCGGAGTCCGATTACCGCTGCCCGATGGAGCAGGGAGAGCAACTGTTCGCAGTCCTGCTCGCCAACGGTGTCGAGGTGGAGATGCTGCGATTCCCCGGCAACGGCCACGAGTTGTCCCGGGGCGGGAAGCCGCAGCATCGCAAACTGCGGTTCGAGGCCATCCTCGATTGGCACGGCCGCCATCTGGGGTGACAACATACGGGTTCCGGAACGGCCTGAGGAGGTCATGTGGGCCAGCAGCCGAACATCGAACTGGAGATGGCGGATCTACCGCGTCCCACCGAACATCCCGGGGCGCCCCGGCGGTGGTCGCCGACACGGGCAGGCGAACTGGGCCATCCCGCCGACATCCCCAGGGGAGGACGGTTCGGCAACCCCGGCCCGGACGCCGGATACGCGCTGACCCTGTTGGAGGCACGGGACATCCTCACTGCACCGGGCGAGAGCCGTAAGGACGCGGTCGCCGCCGTCGCGGCGCTGATGACGGCCCGTGCCTCGGGATTCGGGAGGGCTCCCGTAGTCGGTGATGCCGAGGTGGCCGAGACCATCCTCGGCTACCGGGAGGGGGCGCCGGCGGACCTGGTATCGGCAAGGACTGCGGCAGTGGCCGGTCTCGCCCATCATCCTGCCAACTCCCGAACACTGGTGGCCGCCGCCGATGCCGGAGCACTTGCCTCTTCTCCCGACCGGGTTCGGGAACGGGTGGAAGCCGGCGAGACCCTGATCGACCTCTGATGGGCTCACCCCAGGATCAGGCGATCCCGCTGCCGTCCGGTGCCCATCTCCCGCCGTTTCACCTGCCCTGGTGTTTCGGGTGCGGTTCCGAGAACGAGCACGGCCTGAACCTCGAGGCCCGCATCGAGGGCGACCTGGTGGTCTCCGACATGCAGTTCGCCCCCCGGTTCCAGGGGGGGCCCGGGGTGGTGCACGGCGGAGCGGTTGCAGCGTTCTTCGACGATCTCATGGGGTTTGTGCCCGTCGCCCATCTGGTGCCGGCGGTCACCGCCCGCCTCGAGATCGACTACCGGCGCCCCATCCCGCTGGGGATCTCGGTACGGGGCGAGGCGTGGCTCACCGAGAGGGACGGCCGCAAGTTGTGGGCCAGGGCGGTGGGTGTGGACTCCGCCGGGGAGATCTTCGTCGAGACCCGCGCCCTGTACCTGGCCGTCAACGTCGAACACTTCGTCCAGGCCCTCGATGACATGCCGCCCGAGCAGCGGGAGCGCCTGGCCCGCTTCGTGCCCGACGAGTACTACCCATGAAGATCGTGCGGATTCGTCTGGAGGGCGACGAGATCGCCTACGGGGGTGTCGAACCGGAGGGGATCCGGGTGTACAGGGGCACGCCGTTCGTCGCCTGGGAGCCGACCGAGACAGTCGTCTCGTTCACCGAGGCGCAACTGCTGGCCCCCGTCTTCCCCACCAAAGTGGTGGCCGTCGGACGCAACTACGCCGACCACGCCGCCGAGCGCGACGCCGAGATCCCCGAGGAACCGCTGATCTTCATCAAGCCGGCCACCGCGGTGATCGGGCCCTTGGCGTCGATCGTGCTGCCCCCCGAGTCGTCGGAGGTGCACCATGAGGCCGAGTTGGCGGTGGTGATCGGCAAGGTCACCCGCAACGTCGATATCGAGGACGTCGGTTCGCACGTGCTC
>CBDUUY010000289.1:0-2906 GCA_965370535.1 uncultured bacterium | reverse complement strand
TTGCGAAAGGATTCTCGACGATGACCCATCACCCACGATTCCGCACGGCCCTGCGGGTTTCGCTCGTGGCCGCCTCCTTCATGCTGGTACTCGGAGCATGCAGCGGGTCCGGCTCCGAAGGGGGGCAGAGCCTCGATCGTGAGGTGCGGCCGTTCTCCGAGGTCCAGGCCGACGAGTTCGTGTTCGAGAACGATCCGACCTTCCCAGGCAGGGGGATCTTCCGGGTGACGACCACCGAGCCGATGATCTGCGCCATCGTCTGGGGCGAGACCGAGGCGTTGGGGAACTTCAACAACTCGCTCGACATGAACGGCACCGGGATCGTCGAGCACAACGTGTTCCTCCCCGGGGCCGAACCGGGTGGCACCTACTTCTACCGGGTGCAGGGCACCACGGCCGACGGAACCCTGTTCTCGAGCGAATTGGCCGCGTTCACGCTCCCCGTGAGCGATACCGCCGCTGCACCGATGGAGCAGGCGGCCCACGGTGAGAACCTGGCCCTCGCGGCGGCCGTGGTCGGAGCGAGCAGCGAGTTCGGTGAGTCGTGGAGCGCGGCGAATGCCATCGACGGGGACATGGCGACCGAATGGTCCACCAGGGGCGACGGCGATGACGGGTTCATCACCATCGACCTCGGCGCCGAGAGCGACGTGGCCGGCATCGAGTTCCTCACCCGCACCATGGCGGACGGCACGGCCACCACCGACACCTTCTGGGTGGTCGTGGACGGCGGCGAGCGGCTGGGCCCGTTCCAGGCCGGCAACCCCGCAAACCCGAACTTCCAGGCGGCCGAGTTCAGCGGCCGTGTGCTGACCTTTGAGATCGATAGCTCCACCGGAGGCAACACAGGCGCCATCGAGATCCGGGTGTTCGCCCCCGCCGACACGATGGGCAACGGTTGAGCCACATGGCAGGGTCGGTATGCCCGGGGCATCGCAGCATCGCCTGGACGCTCGTCGCACTCCAGGCCGTCTTGCTGGCGGCCATGGTGCTGGCTCCCCGTGCCGTCCACTGGTCACTCGCGCCCACAGCGAGCGCGGCAGGAAGGAGCCTGGAGGTGCTGGGTGTCATCGTCGGCCTGTGGGCGGCATCTGTTCTCGGTGCCGGGCTCACCCCTTCGCCACTTCCCAATGGGAGGATCGGATTGGTGCACCGGGGGCCGTATCGGTGGGTGCGCCATCCCATGTACACCGCAGTGATGATGTTCATGGCCGGAGTGGCGATTCTGAGCGGCTCGTGGCTGGTGCCCGCTGGACTGGTGATGCTGGTCGCGCTTCTCAACGTGAAGGCGAGATGGGAGGAGGCGCGGCTGGCCGAGGCCTTCCCTGGTTATGCGGACTACCGGGCCGCCACCAACCGGTTCATGCCCCGTCGCGGCAGCATCTGATTCTCCTTCGGTACGGTTGAGGCCATGAGGAGGATCCCGGCGGCGGTCGTCGTGTCGTCTCTCGTCACGGCCCCGTCGGCGGCGGCTGAGGATGGCGGGCGTTTCTCTGCTGTCGAACGGGCCGTCGACCGGGCCATGGAGGCACACGGCGTGCTCGGGGTGAGCGTGGCCATCATCGAGGACTACGAGGTGGTTTGGGTTCGTGGATTCGGGTTTGCCGAGCCGGGTCGGGCCGTCGATACCGACACGCTGTTTCAGGCGGCCTCGCTGACCAAGCCCATGTCTGCGGTGGTGGCGGCTGCGGCGGGGGAGGAGGGTCTCCTCGATCTCGGAGCAGATGTGGCCGGCATGCTTACGAGTTGGCGGCTGCCGGCGATGCCGTACGAGGGGCCGATCACACTCCGGATGCTGTTTGCCCACCGGGCGGGGACGAATGTCCCCGGGTTCCCCGGCTACGTCCAGGGCGAGCGGCTGCCCAGCTTCCCTGAGATCCTCCGTGGCGTCCGAGACAAGAACGAGCCGATCCGGGTGATCGCCGAGCCGGATGCCCAGCGGACGTACTCGGGCGGCGGCTACCTGATCGCCCAACTGGCGGTCGAGGACCAGACCGGGCGGACTTGGGAGGATCTTGCCGAAGGCCTCGTGTCGGATCCACTCGGACTCGAGTTGTCGACGTATCACATCCTGGGCGATGCGGATCGGAGCCGGGTGGCGGTCGGGTATCGGTCTGATGGGTCTGAGGTGGCCGGCGGCGGTTGGCACCAGTACCCGGAAACCGCGCCGGCGTCGTTGTAGACGACTCCCACCGAGTACGCCCGCTTCCTGATCGATGTGATGCTCTCCTACGAGCACGGGACCGGACTCGTTCTCGATCAGGACACCGCCCGGTTGCTGCTCGACCCCGACTACGCGGTGGGCTTCGGTATCAGCCGGGAGGAGGGCGGCATCGCCATCGGCCACGAAGGGGCTAATGAGGGCTACCGCTGTGCATTCTTGGCTCTCCCACGCCTCGGGTCCGGCGTCGTCGTCATGACCAACAACGACACGGGTGACGCCCTGACGACCGAGGTGATCGACGTCGTTGCCGCCGAATTGCACTGGCCGTGGAGTGGCCGGAGCACTCTGCTGTGGGCCGCGCTGCTCGTGATGTTTGGTGTTGGGGCACTCCTGGTGGCTGCCGTAGCGGCCCTGATCAGGCGGCGGCGGCGCAACACTGGGTGATGACGCCGGCCCCGGCCTTGCCGGCGGCCGGATTCCACGCCCGGAATGTCACCAACTGAGCTCGGCGCAACCCTGGTGTGATTCGGGCTCGACCTGGAGGGTGGCGTGTGCGATGTCGTGCTCTTGCAGGATGGAGTGGGCCCGGTCGAGGACGGGGTGCGGGTCGACGCCGTCGCCGGTCATGAGGTGGACGGTGGCCACCTCCATCTCCGAGGTCAGGGTCCAGACGTGGAGGTCGTGCACGTCCACCACCCCCTGAATCTCCAGCAGCCCGGCGCTCAGTGCGGCGAGGTCGAGG
>CBDUUY010000288.1:0-2920 GCA_965370535.1 uncultured bacterium | reverse complement strand
TCATCCGAGGTCGAGTTGGACGGTTCGGTGGCGTGGATGGTCGGGGAGGAGGGGCGCGGGGTGCGCACGATCATCGAGATGGTCAACCGGACCAGGCTCGACTGCTCTCTCATCTCGGCGGCCGGGATGCGGCAGGCGCTCGGCGAGGCGATCCATCATGCGCGGCACCGGGACGCCTTCGGCATGCGACTGGCGGACCAACCGGTGATGCAGATGGTGCTGGCCGACCTGGCGCTCGAGTCCGAGGCGACGACCGCGGCTGCGATGCGACTGGCCGGTGCCTACGACAGGGGCGAGGAGTTCGCCCGTATCGGCACCCCGGTGGTCAAGTTCCGGGTCTGCAAGCGGCAGCCGGGCATGGTGGCCGAGGCTCTCGAGTGCCTGGGCGGCGGAGGGTACGTCGAAGAGTCGGTGATGCCCCGTCTGTTCCGTCAGAGCCCGCTCAACGGCGTGTGGGAGGGCAGCGGCAACGTCATCAGTCTCGACATGCTGCGCGCCATGCGGCGCAACCCGGAGTCGGTGGAGGCGTTCATGGGGGAACTGTGGGCCGCCTCCGGCCAGGATGCTCGCTACGACGCCGCGTTGCAGGACCTGGCAGCGGGACTGGGAGAGGGGATAGCCGAGGCCGACGCCCGCCGTCTGACCGACCGTATGGCAGTGCTGCTGCAGGCCTCGCTGCTGCTCCGCCATGCCCCCGGCTTCGTAGCCGATGGGTTCGTCACATCCAGGATTGCCGAACCCTCCCCCGTCTACGGTGTGCTGCCGGGCCGGGTGGACACGGCGGCGATCGTCGAGCGAGCGCTGCCGGCCTGAGCCTCCTCAGGCCCAGAAGGCTTCGAACGGCCCTGCCTCTGCGATCGGTATGAGTGCTTCGATGCGGGTGCCGTGCTCCTCGTGGGTCTCGGCCAGCACTTCGCCCACCCGGTGGGCCTCGGCGACGAGAGCCCCCCGGTCATAGGGGATCAGGACATCGAGGTGCACGGTGGCGGGAGCCAGGCTCTCCTCGAGTGCCTCCAGCAGATTGGGGATTCCGTCGCCGGTGGCCGCCGAGACGGTGACGGCGTCGGTGTGGTGGCCTGTCAGACGGGCCACGGCCGGCACTGTGGCCAGGTCGCTCTTGTTGAGCACGATGATCTCGGGCACCCCTGCGGCGTTGATGTCGGCGAGAGTCGATCTCACTGCGATGAGTTGCTGCTCGGCACGATCGTTTGATGCGTCCACGACGTGCAGAAGCAGGTCGGTCTCGACCGCTTCCTCCAGCGTGGATCGGAATGCCTCGACCAGTTCGTGGGGGAGGTCGTGAACGAAGCCCACCGTGTCCGACAGCAAGACGGTGAGGCCCCCCGGCAGGTCGAGTCTGCGTGTGGTGGCATCCAGCGTCGAGAACAACCTGTCCTCGACGAGCACACCGGCGTCGGTGAGTCGGTTCAGAAGGCTCGATTTTCCGGAGTTCGTGTAACCGACAAGGGCCACGGTCGGCATGCCCGAGCGGCGGCGGGCCTTGCGCCGGGTATCGCGGCCGGTCTGCATCTGCTTCAGTTCTGTCTCCAGCGTGGAGATGCGCCGGGCCACCCGCCGCCGATCGGTCTCCAACTGGGTTTCGCCGGGGCCCCTGGTGCCGATGCCGCCGCCCAGCCTGCTCAACTCGATACCCCTGCCGCGCAGCCGGGGGAGCCGGTAGCGCAGCAGCGCCAACTCGACCTGGGCCATGCCCTCTCTGCTGTGGGCGTGCTGGGCGAAGATGTCGAGGATCAGGGCGGTGCGGTCCACCACGTCGCAGCCGAAAGCCTGCTGCAGGTTCCGTTGCTGTACCGGGGTGAGGCTTCCGTCCACGACGACGACGTCGATGTCCAGTGCCTTGCCGAGAGAGGCCAGTTCGGCGGTCTTGCCCTTGCCTATGTAAGTGGCGGGGTCGGGGCGTTCCCGTCTCTGGATGGCCCAGTCGACTGGGTCCGACCCTGCGGTCTCGGTGAGCAGGGCCAGTTCATCGAGGCCCGCATCGGCGTCTTCCACGGTCTGCGATCCGAAGGCGAGCGCGATCAGCAGGGCCCGCTGTCTGCGGACCTCGAGATCGGTGACGGTGGCAGTGAGCCTGCGGCGTCCCCGCTGGAGATGGGCGTCACTCACATCGGCCATGTAAGCAGGGCGTAGCCATATGGCTGCGCCCTGCATCGGCGGAGGCGGACGGGAATCGAACCTGCCGGTTGGGGGTGCTGGTGATCCCCTGGGTCGGGGCGCGTAAGGGTTTGCAGCCGATGGGCTGCTCGGTTCGGCGGAGGCGGACGGGAATCGGACCCGCCGGTTGGGGGTGCTGGTGGCCCGCTGGGTCGGGGCGCGTAAGGGTTTGCAGCCGATGGGCTGCTCGGTCTGGCGGAGGCGGACGGGAATCGAACCCGCCGGGGGCCTCTCGACCCCCCACCGGTTTTGAAGACCGGGGAGCCCACCAGGCGCTCGGACGCCTCCGCCCCGCAGGCTAGTGGTCTGTTGGGGGTTTGATCATTGGGTCTCCTGCCGGATGGGCGCCGCCCTGTGGATGTCCGCCCGGCAGCCGGATCGGACCACCATTCGACCGGCACACCACTGGTTCGCATGTGGAGAGGCCCTGATCTGTTCCCCTCCCTCAGGCCTCAATCCACGGACACCCGAACTCGGTCCGAAGGGAACCCTTGGCCCGCCCTGTCAAGCTCGCCGAGCGAGCCACATCGTCTCCGTGAGCGACTCAACGACACAATGCCCCTGCAGCACAAGATGGAACGGGCAGTCGGTGATCGAGTAATCGTGGATTGAGGCTCAGGGAGGGGTGCCGAGGAGTCCTGCGACGAGGCGGGGAGGGTCCGAACCACCGCGAACCACGGGATAAGGAGACCCCCTCCGCCACCGGCCCGGGGCCGGCGACACCTCCCCCTGAGGGGGAGGAATA
>CBDUUY010000287.1:0-2953 GCA_965370535.1 uncultured bacterium | reverse complement strand
GGCGCCAGTTCGGCCCTGAGGCTGCGGCGGGCTCTGAACAGGATCGACTTGGTTGCGGGTACCGTTGTCTCCAACAGGCGAGCGACTTCAACCGAGCGAAGGCCACACCCGTCCTTGAGCATCAGGGCCTTCTGATAGTGCAAGGGGAGACGGGTCAACGCGTCCACCACCTCCCGACGGGTCTCGGCCTCCAGGGCAAGCGCCTCCGGGTCGACCGGTGACTCCGGGCAAGGACCCGGCGCGTCTGCCGACACCGCGGCCTCCAACACCTCGTCGAGTGCCCGCGGGGCTTTGCGGCGGCGCAGCATGCGGCACTCGTTGGTGGCGATGGTGTGCAGCCAGGTGCGCACCGACGCCTCACCGCGGAACCCCTCGATGTGCTGGGCGGCCTTCATCAGCGTGCTCTGGGCGACATCCTCGGCATCCTGAGGATGCCGGCACATGTGAGCGGCGTATCGCTGCAGATCGTCTGAATATGCCCACACGGCATCACGGGAGTTCACCCGCGCGAGATTACCGGTGGCAGTGTTTGGGATGCGCGCCGAAACCGCCACCGGTGCATCAGTGAGAGGAGGGTCGCCCCCCGCGCCCTGAATGCACGCGGCTCCCCGACGGGATCACATGGACAACACCACCGGCAGCACACCCGACTACCGCCGCAACTTCACAGCCGGTCTGGTCCACGGCGTCTTCTTCCAGATCTCCGCTGCGCTGGGCAGCATCCACACCGTCCTCCCTGCGTTCGTAGCGCTGCTGACCCCGTCCACCTATGCGGTCGGTCTGATGGCCAGTGTTCAGGGGATCGGGGAGGTGGTGCCCCAGTTGTTCACCGCCTACCTCATAGAGGACCGCCCCCGGAAGAAGCCGCTGCTGCTGGCCGTGATCACCTTGCGCTGGGTGTCGTGGGGCCTGCTGGCCCTGCTGACGATGTGGTTCGGTGCGTCCCGCCCCGGCCTGGTGCTGACGGTGCTGCTGGTGTCGTTCTCGATCTTCTCCATCGCCGGGGGAGCCGGCACGGTCCTCTACGCCGACATCTTCTCCAAAGCGATCCCCACCCGGCGACGCGGGCTGTTCACCGGGTGGAAGCAACTACTCGGCTACGCGGGAGCAATCGCCGCCGGGTGGGCGGTGACCGCCATCCTCAGCAGCGGTTCCGGCCTCGACTTCCCCGAGAACTACGCCCTGATCTTCCTGCTGAGTTCGGTGAGCCTGCTGGTGGCCTTCACCGGGTTTGCGATGATCCGCGAACCGGTGGTCCCCGTCGTCAGGGCCTCCACCTCGATGCGGCACCTCCTGCGAAGGGCCATGGCCCTGGCCAGGACAAACCGCAACTTCCGGCGCACGTTGTGGGCCCGCGGCTTCACCGACACCGTCCTGGCACTCAGCCCTTTCTACATCGTCTATGCGCTCACCGAGAGATCGATCGGCCCGGCAATGGTGGGCGTCTACCTGGCAGTGCAGATGGGTGGCGGCGCGCTATCCAACCTGCTGTGGGGATGGCTGGGCGACCGGTTCGGGAATCGTGTGGTGATAGTCGGGACCGCCATCGCCGGCCTCATGATCCCGGCCGTCGCACTCCTGGCCCCGGCATCGGATGCTGCCTTCCTGGGGGTGTTCGCAGGCATCGGCGCCACGATGAGCGGGGTCCGCCTCGGCTACGGGAACCTGATCCTCGAGATGGCCGCCCCCGAGTTGCTGCCGACATGTGTCGCCCTGCAGAACACACTGCTGGCGCCCGTCGCGTTGATGCCGTTGGTGGTGGCCGGCCTGGCCACGGTCGTTACCTATCCGGCACTCTTCGCAACCGGGACGGCGCTCATGCTGATCGGTGTGATCGTCGCCTTCCGGGTGATCGATCCCCGCCACGACCCCGACGGGCGATGTATAGAACCGGCCCCAGCCGACTAGCGCCTCTGCCTCAGTGGGCGGATGCGAACACCCTGCCGGTGGCCACCCCGTGCAGCGTCCGCACCAGTACCAGCAGCCACACCAGCAGCAGGAACCAGACCGACCCCCGGTAGATCCAATGGATGGTCTCGAATCCGGTCGCCTTCCAGGCCACCCCGGTGGAGACGGCCAGGGCCCCGGACGGGAACACGAACGCCCACCACGACAGCGCGTACGGCAGATCCATGGCGATCACATACCCGGCCACGACGATGACCGCCATCACAAAGGCCCATAGGGCAGAGCCCCACGCAACCATGATGCCGATGCCTGCAAGGGCCTCTATGACGGCGGGGTCCCAATCCAGCGGCGTGCCTGCCTCGAACAGGATCTGCATCTTGAACAGCACCACGGCCAGGATGGCGGTGGGCGCCACCGAGATGAATGAGGTGCCGGCAAATCGGCTCATCGGAAGCGGCTCCAGGATGTGCCGCTGGTAGACCAGCGACCCCACGAAGACGAACAGGAAGAACCCGACCCCAAGGCTGAACATCGACAGGCCAAAGGCGATCTCGAACCGGCCGGGGAACACATGTGCCAACTCGAGGCCGGCCACCGGGATCAGAAGTTTGGATACCGGGGGGATGTAGAGCCCAAAGTTGGCATGTTGCAGGGTGATGTCGGGGTGGCGGAAGATCCTGGCCAGCACGATGAAGCCGAGCAGGTAGATGCCGGCCACCCCCATCAGCCACAGCACCCATGCGGCCTCCTGCGACACACCGGTGGAGAAGAACAGGTCCGGGTACTTGAGAAGGTCGAGCGCCAGCAGGATCAGGGCGATCGGCATGGTGGGGAAGAAGTTGGCGACCACAGGATGATCCAGATCGGCGTGCACCGCCTCCGGGTGGGTGAAGAACCGGATGGTCCACGGGATGAGGATCGCCACGAACATCAGCGCCGACACGACCATGAACACCGCCGACACCGGCCTTGCCACTCCCGGCCCCATGAATGAGATGGCCAACGGCACGACGGCGGTCCCCATGACGGCGGAGAACCAGGCGGG
>CBDUUY010000286.1:0-2980 GCA_965370535.1 uncultured bacterium | reverse complement strand
GCGAGACCGAATGGACCACCCTGGATGGCCGCGACGCCCGCCGCTACCTGGTCGATTACGCCGCCCGCGGCGAGCGACTCACCAACCAGGTAATCGTGTCTGTGGAGGGCGCCCGCGTGGTGGTGGTGCAGTGCCAGGCGCCCGCCGGCGAATTCGACCTGATCGTGCCCTGGTGCGCCATGGTGACCGGCACACTGCGAATAGATCTCGCCGTAGATGCCGATTCAGCGGAAGATGCCTCGCCGTGAATCGCTTGCGCGCCCCGGCGCCGATCGCCTATGTTCATATCATCTGAATTGTTCAATTGAGTTGAACACTCAGGGCACGATCTGAGGGAACACCCCGTGACCGACACGAGCACCCAACCAGCGGCCACATCCTCAGGCGGCATGCGCACCTTCTTCATCGTCTGGGGAGGGCAACTGATCTCGGTGATCGGCACCACTGTCACCGGCTTTGCTCTCCAGTTCTGGGTGTTCGTCGAGACCGGTTCGGTGACCAAACTCGCCATGGTCACCCTCGCCGTGACCCTCCCGGCCACGATCCTCTCCCCCTTTGCAGGCGCACTCGTGGACAGGTGGGATCGGCGACTCGTCATGATCGGTGCCGACACACTCGCCGCAGTCTCGACCATCGCTATCGCCGTCCTCCACTTCACCGGCAGTCTCGAGATCTGGCACATCTACCTGATGGCCGGTTTCGGTGCGGTCGGCAACGCCTTCCAGGCGCCAGCCTGGCTGGCGGCCATGCCAACACTGGTGCCCAAACAGCATCTCGACCGCGCCAACGGGATGACGCAACTCAACGAAGGCGTCTCCCTGGTGCTGGGACCGGTCATCGCAGGCGCCCTGCTCGGCCTGAGTGGTCTGGGGGCGATCCTGCTGCTCGACATCGCCACCTTCGTGATTGCGGTGGGCACCCTGATGACCGTCCGCTTCCCCCGCGTCGAGCGGAGTCCCGAGGACGAGAGCGGCTCGATCCGCACCGAGGTCCGCAGTGGCTGGAGGTTCCTGAGAGCACGCACCGGGATGATGTGGCTGCTGTGGATGTACGCCGGCGTCAACTTCGTGATGTCGTTCGCCAACGTCCTCATCATCCCGATGATCCTGTCCTTCGCCGGCGAGGGCACGGCCGGCGCCATCTTCTCGATCGGCGGACTCGGATTGGTGGCCGGCAGTCTGCTGGTGAGCATCTGGGGCGGGTTCAAGAATCGCATCGCCACCATCACCCTCGGCATCTCCATCGTCGGACTGCTCATCGCCATGGTGGGACTCCGCCCCAACGCGCTGCTCGTCGGAACCGGTTTCGTCTTGATGCTCCTTACGATCCCGTTCGTCAACACCGCCGGCCAGGTTCTCTGGCAGTTGAAGGTGCCGCTCGGCATGCAAGGGCGGGTCTTCGCCCTGCGCCGCACGGTCGCATCTGCGATGGCCCCCATCGCGATCCTGGCCGCCGGACCACTGGCAGACAGAGTGTTCGAGCCGCTGCTGGCGGTCGACGGTGCCCTGGCCGGGAGCGTCGGATCCGTGATCGGGACCGGACCGGGCAGGGGTATCGCCTTCCTGGTCATCATCAGTGGGTTGATGACCGCGGTACTAGGCCAGTTGGGGTGGCTGCATCCCCGGGTCCGCAATCTCGAGACCGAACTACCGGATATCATCCCCGATTCCCCCGATGGATCCGGCCCAGAGTCGGATGGCAACTCCGGGCAGGCCGGGGTCTGAGAGCACGCCCCCGGTAGGGTGTGCCGCCCCGGACGGGAACCCCGTGCACGACGACACCTACGACCCCGACGATCCCTATGCAGGAAGGACGCCCTGGCTGCGGAGGCCCGGCGTGCGGATCCTGGTCACGTTGATCGCGGTCGGTTCGTTCCTGCTGGCCACCCTCGTCTCGTCCTGCGGCCCCCGCCGCACCGTCCCCGACCCCGCCACCACCACGACCATCCCCACGGTTCAAGTGGAGAACCCGGGCCCACTCCCCGCCCTCCTCATCGGCGATGCGTAAGCGCCTCTGTTAGAGGGCGCCACGCCGTCCCGGGACCACATCGCCCCCCATCTGAGGTCGCCCGCCACAGCAGGAGGCCGGAACGATCGGCGGGTCGGCGGCTACAGCGCGTCGGAGAACCGACTCGAACCTCCACGTCTGACTGAAGAAGGCAGGTCCGCGTGACGAGGTGGGAAGGAACCGACACTCCCCGGCCTCTGCCCCAAAGGTCGGCCGATGATCAGTCCGATGCGCCGAAACGCTCCCGCCATTCGGCAAGGTCGCCGAGCGAGACGTTGCCGCCGCACAGGATGAGCACAACATGGGGCCCCAGTCGGGAGGCGACCCGCCTGGCCGCCGCCAGCGTGCACCCGGCTGCAGGCTCCACCACCACCTTGGCCCGGTGCATCAACGTGTCGATGCCGGCAAATGCTTCGGCGTCGGACACCACGATCAGGTCCTCCAGGTAACGCCGGGCGGCGGCCAGGGTGTCCTCCGATACCCACGGCGCCCCCAGCGTCTTGGCGATCGAAGTGGGCTCCATCCTGACGACCTTCCCCGCCTCCAGTGCCAGGGACATTGCATCGGCGCCCACCGTCTCGACACCCCAGATGCGCACATCGGGGCGCTGCTCCTTGATGGCCACGGCCACACCCGACATCAACCCGCCCCCACCGATGCTGACGAAGAGGTCGGTCACCTCGGGGACATCCTCCAGCACCTCGAGTCCCAGCGTCCCGTTGCCCGCCATCATCCGCGGATCGTCGAACGGGTGCAGAAAGGCAAGGCCCTCGTCTCGCAAGGCCTCGGCTCTGGCAAAGCTCGCCGTCACATCGGGGGCCAACTCCACCACCGCCCCATACCCCCGCGTGGCCTCCACATAGTTGGCCGGTGTGCTCTCGGGCATCAGGATGCGGGTCGGCACCCCCAGGCGCTGCCCTGCAAACGCCAGACCCTGCGCATAGTTGCCGCCGCTGACACCGACGACCCCCTC
>CBDUUY010000285.1:0-3013 GCA_965370535.1 uncultured bacterium | reverse complement strand
GCAAAGCCGCTCTCGGGAATCGCCTCGTACATGGCCAGGTGCTCTTCGCTCAGGACGTCGGCACCGACCATCGCCACCCAGGACGGCAGTCCGTGGCGGCTGGCGTTGAACTGGCGCTCCTCGGCAGGGTGGCATTGGGCGCACATGGCCGCCGACGGGCTTCCCAGGACCCAGGTGCCCTCGTGTTCGGTCGCACCCGGGTAGTTGGCTGCCACCTCGTGACAGTCTTCGCAGGCGACGTTGGCCCCTGCCATGGTCGAGACCCCATACTGCTCGACGATGCCGGGGGTCGCATTCGAGTGGCACGCGACACAATCGTTGGAACTGTCCGCAAGGATGTTCACCCTCTCGCCGGCTGCAACCAGCGTCTCATCCGACGAGGCATTGACGACCAGGATCGCCGCCAGGACCATGAGGACACCGGCGAAACCGATGATGGCCAGGCGTCCGGTCGTCCACCAGTTCTCTCGCTCAGAGGCTTCCGACGCGGTGTCCGGCTCCACGATTGCCACTCCCTTTGCGGTGTTGACCCGAGGCTACGCTCGGCACCGACATACCGTCAAGTCAATCACTAAACGTTATGGAGAATCCCAAAGGTCAGCGGCTATTGTGGGTGCGTGAGGGTCACGCTCAATAGACGCGGGGACTATGCGGTGCGGGCCGTGCTGGACGTTGCCGGGCACGGCGGGGAACTCCGGAAGGCACGCCAGATCGCCCGATCTATGGACATCCCGGGTGGATTCCTCAGCCAGGTGCTGGCCGGTCTCGTGAAGGTCGGGATCCTCTCAGCGACGGCCGGGCCGAGTGGTGGATACACCCTGGCCAGGCCCGCTTCAGAGATCAGCCTGCTCGATGTGGTCGTCGCGGCGGAGGGTCCTCTCAGCCTGGATCGGTGTGTGCTGCGGGGAGATCCCTGCGCCGACTCCGACCCCTGCGTCATCTATCACGTCTGGGCCGAGGCCCAGGATTCATTCGCGGCTCGCCTGGCGGCGGCGACCTTCGACGATCTCGTTCGTGACTGGACGGCGGGGGAGACGGGCCGGGACGGGCACGCTGGGACCTGAGGGGGAAGGGAGACTCCACCGGCCTGTCCGCACGGTGCCCGCCCTCGTCCTGGGTACGAGGACGAGGGCCCCGGCATGGGAAAGCGCCCCGACCCGAGGGCCGGGGCGCTCCCATGGTCGTGTGATTGCCTAGAAGCCCTTGAGGGTGGCGCCCGCCGCCAGCAGAATCCCGCCACCGGTACCGCACCAGAAGGCAATGTGCTTGCCGGCATCGAGGAAGTCGCCGTAGAAGGCGATGATGCCGATGGCCATCAGGGCGACGCCGATGTAGAAGACGATCTTGGTGGGTGCGTTGAGGCGCACGGTTCCCTCCCGGGTTGCTTGGCCCGATTGTCGCACCAGTGACAGTGATGGATCGAATCCGCCGGACCCCGGGGCGGCTCCGGCCGGGCCCTGTCGGTGTGAAATGGTTCGGATGGCACCGGGGGCACGGGCTCTGGCGGGGTCACCGTCCGGCCCGGGGACCATCTATGCCGCGTCGAAGGGGATTCCGGTCTCACTCTCGGAGATCTCCCACAGCAAGGCACGTTCACCGGTGTGCCGACTTGTGGTTGGCCTCAGCACCGGTGGTCCGCTGCCTATTCCGATCCGAGGCCTCCGTTGGCACCCGTGATCACTACAACGCGGCCGGTCGGGCCGGGTATGTCGTCTGCGGTCCATGCCATGGGGGATCTCCGGGTGAGGCGGCCCCGTGCAGGCTGGGTCGGGCCCTTCCCCTCTCCACCGGACCGGCTTGCTCACCAGGGTCCTTTGGTCCTGTCGTATCCCCGGACGGCCCGTCGACGGTTACTCCTGTGAGCGAGACACTGGCGCGTGAGTGGACAACAGCGAATTCACATCGATCCTGGATGCAGCGCGCGCCGGGGCGGAATGGGCATGGTCTCGCCTGTACGCCGACCTCGCCGGACCGGTGCGCGGTTATGTGAGTGCCCGGGGCGCCGTCGAACCCGATGACGTGGTGGGCGAGGTGTTCCTGCAGGTCGCCCGAAACCTGGCCGGGTTCGAAGGGGAATACCCCGCATTCCGTTCGTGGATCTTCGTGATCGCCCACCACCGCCTCATCGATGAGCGGAGGCGCCGGTCCCGGCGCCCGGAGGAGCCGGCGGAGATTCCCATATCGGTTGCTGCGGCCATCGATGTCGAAGGTGAGGCCATCGACGACCTGGGTACCCAACGCGTGATCGCATTGCTCGACGACCTGACCACAGACCAGAGGAGTGTGGTCCTGTTGAGGATTGTGGCCGACCTCTCGTTGGAACAGACGGCAGAGGTTCTCGGCAAGAGGGTTGGGGCGATCAAGGCACTCCAGAAGCGGGCTTTCGATCGATTGCGAAAATCCCTGCCGGAGGCGTATCCCGAATCGGGCGAGCGGCGGTTACGAGGGTGACATGAGCGACTCCAACAACGATCTCGATCTCGAATCGCTCCTGAGAGGAAGGGCAGGGCCCGACCTCGAGCAGTGGGAGATGTTCGTGGACGACCTCCGAGGGATGGCATCGGTCGAGGCCGATGCATCGGTGGCCGCCTCACACATCGCTTCCGCTGCTGAGACGGCCCGAATCGCCCCGGCCGGCAGGCCGGCGGCTACATCTACCGCACCCATCTGGAGGAGGCGAACTGTGTTCACAGGTCTCATCACGACCATTGTCGGAAAGGTTCTCGTAGGGACCATGGCGGTCGCTGCCGCCACGGCAGGCGCCGCGGCTGCCGGCGTGCTGCCCGACCCCGTGCAGGGGTTCGTGGACGAGCACATCTTCCAACAGGAAGTCACCCAGGAACAAGAGCAGATCAGCCTCCAGATTCGCCGGCAGATCGGAGAAGTGGGCGAACTGGCAGTCCAGACCCGGGAGAGGATCCGTGAGCAGGCGGCCACGGCCCAACAGCAGGGGACCGAACAGGGCCAGCAGCAGCAGCAACAGGGGACCGAGCAGGGTCAGCAGCAGCAGCAA
>CBDUUY010000284.1:0-3025 GCA_965370535.1 uncultured bacterium | reverse complement strand
CCGCCGCATCTACCGAACCCTCAAACAACACCAATTGACATAGGAGGACCCGCTGTGGCGGGGGAGAGAAGAGTGACTCCTTCTGCCCCCGGGGCGGGGGCATCTCCCCCTTTGCCCGTGCGGGGGAGAGAATCCGAACCCAATTCTCTCCTTGGCCGGGCAGGCCGGTGACGGAAGGGGTCGTTTCCCGGTGCGCGAGTGGGGAGTGTGATCGTGCACCCCGCCTCGAAGCTCGGGTTCCCGGCGCGTTCCGTGTGAGGTCCCTTTTCCTCGCGAACGGCGTGTCGGTTCGGAAGGATTGACGGAACGGCGTCAATCCCACTGCATCTTCTGCCGCCGCCGCAGCGCAAATCGGTGCAGACGCAGGTCCCGCCGGTGGTCGTTGTGGATTCGCTCACGGAGTTCCGGCGTGATCTGCAGATGCCTGGAGATCCTGGCGCTCTTCTCGCCTCTGGCCTCTGCGAACGGGTTCGTCGCATGGGAGGCTGATGCGGGCGAATCCATGTCGGCGGACAACCGCATATTGGCCCACTGTTGCGGGAGGCCGAGTTGTGCGAACAGCTTCGGCAGGTCTTCGTCGAGGTGCTCCGTCACTCCGACGAACCAGAAGCTGCGCAGACGATCCAGCATCTCGGGCATCGAGTGACAGCCCACTCTGTGTCGCAGCCATTTGAAGGTCTTGTTGCGGGGCCAATCGCCGTACCAGCTCTCGAAGGATTGAGGTGCGTGATTCCCTGTGGACATCCGGAAGTTGTAGGTCGAGACGATGCGATCAGCCGGATCGCGGAAGATGGTGAAGTAGCGAGGATCTGCGTCGGGGACCAGTTCGTGGTCCCCGTAGTGGAGTCGGTGGCCGGAGAGCACTCGCGCTCTGGACCGTTCGAGGGCACTTCTCTCCTCGAAGGGCTTCCGATCATGAATCTGTCGGTAGGTGTCGCCCGCTCCTCCGAAGTGGATGCTCTCTTCGTCGTAGACGAGGTTCTCCCGAAGATGCCAGTTGATGGTGGTGCCGCCGGTCTTCGGGATGTGAAGGAACAGGTAGAGGTATCGATCTTGTGGACGCTTGTCTGGGGCAGGGGCCGCTTGATCGTCCGAAGGCATCTGACCCTTCCCATCGGCTCGGCGGCGGTCCGTGCAATGCCGGCGCATGCCACCGGTCAGGGGAGTGTACGGCCCGGGCACACCGTTGATTCCACGCGAATGGTCCCGGAGGCTTGAGTGATCGTGCACCCCGCCTTCGAACTCCGGTGACCGGCGCTTGCCGGGTCGTTGGCTCCGGTCAGGCGACCCTGCGGCACCCGGGAACAACCGCTTAGGGCTGCTTCCTCCCGGACCTGACCCATTTCACGGCGTCCCGCCGCGCAGGACCCGACTTTCGACACCACGTGCCCGGTGCTGGCCCGACCATCGGAAGCCCTCAGGCGGGGGTTCGGCCCCGCATAGAGAGGGTTTCGGATTCAGGGCACCCCTAGCGCCCCGCCCAGCACGATCACCGGAAGAGTACCGGGTGCGAAGATGGGTGTGGCCGGGGAACTGGCGAGCGGCGGGCCGGGGGCCACCGCTGGTGGCGGAGGGAGTGGGATTTGAACCCACGAAGCAGGTTCCCCTACTTACACGCTTTCCAGGCGTGCGCACTAGGCCAGACTATGCGATCCCTCCTGGACCGACGATTGTAGGGGCAGCATGACAGCACAGAACTGGACGGCCGCCATGGGGCGAGCCATCGACGAGGCGGTTGCCGCCGCCGGGCACGGCGACGTGCCGGTAGGGGCGGTGCTGGTGGACGCCGACGGGGTGATCGTCGCCGCCGACCACAACCGGCGGGAGGAGCGTTCCGACCCAACCGCCCATGCCGAGATGCTGGTGCTGGCGGCCGCCGCCCGTGAGCGGGGCGACTGGCGACTCGACGGGCTCACCCTGGTTGTGACCCTGGAGCCGTGTGCCATGTGTGCGATGGCGGCGGTGTGGGCCAGGGTGGATCGCATCGTCTACGGCGCCGCCGACCCCAGGGCGGGGGCGGCCTGGAGTCTCTACAACATCCCTCAGGACGAAAGACTCAACCATCGCTGCGACCTGGTGGCAGGGGTGGAGGCGGATGCCTGCGCCACCGTACTGGAGGACTTCTTCCGTTCACGCCGGGGTTGAGGACGCCGCACGATCGGCCGACGGTACAATCGACCGCCGGTCGACCATCCCAGGATGGTCGATACCCATGGAGGGGTGGCCGAGCGGACGAAGGCGGCAGTCTCGAAAACTGTTGAACCGGATTTTCTGGTTCCGTGGGTTCGAATCCCACCCCCTCCGCCGGCGGCTCCCGGGAGGGATGGCCGAGCGGACGAAGGCGGCAGTCTTGAAAACTGCTGGACCCTCATGGGGTCCCGTGGGTTCGAATCCCACTCCCTCCGCCCGGCGCCCGCCCTGCGGTCGTCGAATAGATGGAGAGGTGGCCGAGCGGTCGAAGGCGCTCGCCTGCTAAGCGAGTAGGGGGTTTATAGCTCCCTCGAGGGTTCAAATCCCTCCCTCTCCGCCAGATCGGCGGGCGGCTTCGGCCGCCCGCCGGCCGCGTCTCAGAGGTGAGCCCCTACCCGGCTGCCCATTCCCCGACCAGGTCGCCGAGCAGATCGAGCGGCACCGGGCCGGCTTCGAGCACCGTGTCGTGGAAGCCCTTGATGTCGAAGTCATCGCCCATGGTGCGCTTCGCCTGATCTCGCAGGCGGAACATCTCCCGCTGGCCGATCTTGTATGCGAGTGCCTGGCCGGTGTAGCCGATGTAACGATCTACCTCGTTGACGATGTTGTTGGGCGCCTGTGGCGAGTTGTCGGTCAGGTAGTCGATCGCCCGCTGGCGGCTCCAGCCGAAGGCGTGGAGACCGGTGTCCACAACGAGGCGGCCTGCCCGCCAGGAGTCGAATGACAGGATGCCCATGCGCTCCAGGTCCCCCGAGTACAGGCCCATCTCGTCGGCGAGACGTTCGGTGTAGAGGCCCCATCCCTCGACGTAGACGGTCACCAGGGCGTGCCGGCG
>CBDUUY010000283.1:0-3026 GCA_965370535.1 uncultured bacterium | reverse complement strand
CCGATTGTTCCCGACGTCATAGCGACCAGGGCCTCCGTGGGATCGATAAGGGCAGGCTCGACCCAGGTCGGAAGCTCGATTTGCCGATCGCTCACGGCCGCCTCCGGCCGGAGGACTTCGGTGAGCAAGATCACCTGCGTTCTGGGGACATCACTCCGCACGACGCAGGGCACGCAGCCTTGCCTCCAGGCAGCCAGGACCGCTACCAGGACCGCAAGAGGGTCGTGATTCTGCACGAGGATGCGGCGGGCGCCGGCCGTCCGCCGATCGGGCAACGCTTCCGCTGCCTGCCGGACGGCCGCTGCCAGGTCTCGGTAGCTGAGCACTCCTCCGATCGTGCTCACAGCGCGGTCGTTTGGGTCGGCCGCAGCGAGATACTGGTCCCACCACATCAGGGGCTGCCTATGTGCCCGGCATCCAGAAACCCCCGGCTAGCCGGAGGTTGGCGGGATCATCGCGGCAGATGTCCTCCATCCACCCCAGGTAGGCATCGATCCAGCGCTTCTCCCATGAGAGGTCCTCCGGGTCGGTAGAAGTGGGTAGCGACCGGCGGGACAGCCCGATGCGATGTCCCCGCCACACAGCTGCCAGCACAGTCGATTCCGACCCGATCACCCGTAGCAACCGTGGCACGCCCAACCTGATCCTGACCGGCATTCCCAGGAACGTTCGATCGATGCCCCCAGAACCCCAGCGGCCGTCGGCTGTGGCGTACACCTGCAGCCCCTCGCGGAGCCGCAACGCTGCTGTGCCGAGGAATCGGGCTCGTCCCGAAGAGGTATCGGCTGGGACCAGCTGCTCGGATCCCAGCAGCTGTGTGCGAGTAGTCAGCATCAGGATCCCGGGGTAACGACGTTGAGCCGCGTAGGCAGCCACCCGGTGTGGGCCGAGGTGGGCCCCGACCAACATGTTGCCGGTTCGAGGCCACGGGTCATCATCGAGGAGGGCTGTGACCTGCTCGGGTCGTCCGGCGGCGAATGCCCGTTGCACAACGCGCCCGGCGGCCTTTCCCCACCATGCACGGGCATACCAACGAGCAAGGTCGGCGGTCGGCACACCCAGCAGCCGACCAGCCCAGGAGACCGCCTGGGGCTCCGGCCGACGAGAGGAGGCCTCCTGTTCCAGGGAGGACAAGGCGGCTTCCAGGGGCATGCTGCCCACCTGATCGATTGCGTCGCCGACCGACGCTCCATAGAGAGGGACCCGACCGGTCATCCGAGCCGCTGCCGGATGTGGATCGTCAGGGAACCCACTGTGGCGAGGGCGTCCTCATCGAGGTCCTCCGAGCGCAACCGTACGTCGAGTTGTTTCTCGAGAGCAAGAACGGCCTCGAGGAAACCGATCGAATCGATTTCCAGCCCGCCGTCGAATAGCGGTGTCTCGATCGTGATCTCCTCGATCGGCCACCCGGTGAGGCCGGCCATCACCTGGGACACGACGGCGAGAGTCGGGTCTGCAGCGGAACGTTCCATAGTCACTCAACCCTAGGACCCTCGGCGTCGGCCTGCGGAACCTCGGGTCTTGTGGTTCGGCTGATCAGAGGGCGGTGGTTGAGGAGGGTTCACCTCCCTGAGTCACATGCCGGGAGATCGAATGGGGGCGGGAAGTGTGTGCCGTCGACATCGAGGTCGGCGAAGCTGCGGCCGATGTCGAGGAGGTCGTTGACGTTGCCTCCGGCGGCGACTTGCCGGAGCGAGTCGAGTCTCGGGATGAGGTCGGTGCGGTCGATCCCGATGAGGCCTCGATTGTCGAGTGGTGCGTTGTACCGAAGGTAGGTGAGCAACGGGGTGCCACCGATGTAGTCGTCGTCGAGGTCACCTACCTCGGAGTCATAGACGGCTGGTATCGGAGTCCACCCGAAGGAACGCAGCAGCAGGTCGGTCTGTCTGGATGCGTCCTCCATCAGCATGGTCGGTACTTCGATCGCCCAGTTCCAGAGCCGGTGGTTGAGCACCTTCTCGGGGGGTACGACGCTGGACCAGCCCCCGGTGCCGATGGAGACGATCAACAGGTCGTCGCGGCCTGTGTTCCAACGGAACTGATACCCCTCGAGGGTGGCGATGAGGAAGAGGAGGAGGGCCGGGTTGTTCGCCATGCTGACGGCGCCGTCGATGAAGGCACCGAGGCCTCCTCCGGCACCGACATCGATGCCTTCGGGCATGAAGAAGAACGGTGCAGCCGTGCTGGCTCGGATAGCCGTCGTCAGGGGGATGTCGCGGTTGGCTTCGTAGAACTTGCCGGCGGGGTGGTTGAGGAGTGGCCAGGTGCTGCGGGTGTCGGCCCGTTTGGTGACGATGCACAATCCGGTGGTGATCGATTCGTCGCCGAGTGTGCGGTCCCCGAGTTGCTCGGTGAGCACCTCGGTCAACTCGGCGGCATCGAAGAGGGCCCGGAGCCTACCGGTGATGCGCCGCTTGGCGCCGAAGACCCGGGGTCCGAGTTCGCGGTAGTGGTCGGTCACCTCGGCAGCCGACATCCCAACTGCAAGACCGACGGCGATGATCGACCCTGTGCTGGCACCACCGATCAGATCGAAGTAGTCCCGAAGCCGTAGTCCGGGGTTGTGGTGGCGTTCCTGGAGGAGTTCTTCGATCCGCGCCAGGTAGCCGATGGAGAGCGCCCCTCGGATTCCTCCCCCGTCGAGCGCCAGGATTCGCTTCGGTCCGTCACAGCTGAGCCGCTCGAGCATCACGAATCCTCCAGATCCCCGGGGGTCGATCATCGTCATCGAATCTCATCCCTGCAACTGGTGATGCCGGGCCCTGAGGGCGGCCCGGGGACGGGTTCGCTTCGGGTGGGTGATCACTGATGTGCGGTTTCACAGCACCAGGCTCCTGATCCGTCAACCCAGATGAGCAGTTCGTGCAACTGCTGCTGGGCGTAGTCCGGCCGGCGTGTGGGTGGTTTGGGGTGCGGACCGGTCGAGGATTCGTGAGCCGAACGCGGCCCAATGAGTTCAGACCCGGCCACTGGGATTGGTGCTGAGTCGGGCGCCGAGAGAGGTGACCCCTCGGGTTCGAAGGATG
>CBDUUY010000282.1:0-3035 GCA_965370535.1 uncultured bacterium | reverse complement strand
CAGGCGTGCGTCGGGGGACCCGGCTATCGCGGATTCCCTGGGGTCGGTGGTGCCGATGAATGGTGGTGCCGTCGTAGTCGGTGCCGAGGTGGTCGTCGAGGCTGCCGTCGTAGAAGGCGCCGGAGCCGCAGTGGTGGCAGCAGCGGTGGTGTCCACCGGAGCCACGGTGGTCGCCGGTGGCCGGGTGACCGCCCCGGTGCCGTCGTCAACGCAGGCGGCGGCGACAAGGCTCAGTGCGATGAGGGCGGCGAGGGCCTTTCCTGTGTCCACGGCGTTCTCCCTGCGGATATCGGCAGCACCCTAGGACGTGTGCCTCGATCCCGGGTACATGTCAGGAGGCCGGTGTCAGGGTCAATCCGGCGTCGGCTATGTCCACCACGATCGTGTCGCCGTCGCCGGCCGTGCCTTCGAGGAGGTCGAGGGCCAGGCGATCGCCGATCTCGGTCTGGATCAGGCGCTTCAGCGGCCGTGCTCCGAACGAGGGGTCGTAGCCCTGGTCTGCGAGCCAATCCTTGGCGGCGGCGGTCGGCTGCAGGGTGATCCGGCGGCCATCGAGGCGTCGTTGCAGGTGGCCGATCTGGATGTCCACTATGCGGCGCAGATCGTCCCTGCTGAGGCGGTGGAACACGGTGATCTCGTCCAAACGGTTGAGGAACTCCGGGCGGAAATGCCCGCGCACCACGGCCATGATCCGTTCCCGTATCGTCTCGTCGGGCAGGTCGGGGTCGATCGTCTCCGAGCCCAGGTTGGAGGTCATGATCAGCACCACGTTGGTGAAATCCACGGTTCGGCCGTGGCCGTCGGTGAGCCGTCCGTCGTCGAGCAACTGCAGCAGCACGTTGAACACATCGGGGTGGGCTTTCTCTACCTCGTCGAGCAGCAGCACCGTGTAGGGGCGGCGGCGGACCGCCTCCGTCAACTGGCCACCCTCGTCGAAACCGATATATCCGGGAGGGGCGCCGATCAGCCTGCTCACGGAATGCTTCTCCATGTACTCGGACATGTCGATGCGGACCATGGCCCGTTCGTCGTCGAACAGGAACTCGGCGAGCGCCCTGGCCAATTCGGTCTTGCCGACACCGGTCGGGCCCAGGAACACGAACGAGCCGATGGGACGATCCGGGTCCGAGATACCGGCCCGGCTGCGCCGCACCGCATTGGCCACAGCGGAGACGGCCTCGTCCTGGCCTATCACCCGTTGATGCAGGTGCTCCTCGAGCCTGACCAGTTTCTGGATCTCTCCCTCCATGAGGCGGGAGACCGGAATCCCGGTCCAGCGGGAGACCACCTCGGCGACGTCCTCTTCGTCCACCTCTTCCTTCAGCATGCGGAGGTCGGATTGCAGTTCCTCGAGTGATGCCTGCCGCTCGGCGAGGCCCGCTTCCAGGTCGGGCAGGGTGCCGTAGCGCAACTCGGCGGCCCGCTGCAGATCACCTTCTCGCTCGGCGCGTTCGGCTGCGGTCACCGCGTCCTCGATGGAGTGTTTGGTCTCCCGGATGGCTGCGATCGCCTCTTTCTCGAGGGTCCAGTGGGCGGTGAGCCGGTCGATCTCCTCGGTCAGGTCGGCGATCTCGGCGGCGATGTCCTCGAGGCGCCCGGCGCTGACCTCGTCGGTCTCCTTCTCGAGGGCGGCTCGCTCGATCTCCAACTGGCGGCGGCTGCGCTCCGGGGTGTCGATCTCGGTCGGAATCGAATCGATCTCGATGCGGAGTTGGCTGGCGGCCTCGTCGATCAGGTCGATGGCCTTGTCCGGCAGGTGGCGGCCGGTGATGTAGCGGTCGGACAACACGGCGGCGGCCACCAGGGCGGCATCGGTGATACGCACTCCGTGGTGCACCTCATACCGCCCCTTGAGGCCGCGCAGGATGCCGATGGTGTCGTCCACCGGCGGCGGTTCGACCAGCACCGGTTGGAAGCGCCGTTCCAGGGCGGCATCCTTCTCGATGTTCTTGCGGAACTCGTCGAGGGTGGTGGCGCCGATCATCCGCAACTCGCCGCGGGCCAGCATCGGCTTGAGCATGTTGGATGCGTCCATGGACCCCTCGGCGGCCCCGGCACCCACCATGGTGTGCATCTCATCGATGAAGGTGATGATCTCGCCTTCGGCGGCCTTGATCTCGTCGAGCACGGCCTTGAGGCGTTCCTCGAACTCACCCCGGTATTTGGCACCGGCCACCATCGCCGCCAGGTCGAGGGCGACGATGCGCTTGCGCTTGAGGCCCTCCGGCACATCACCGTCGACGATCCGGCCGGCCAAGCCTTCGACGATGGCGGTCTTGCCGACCCCCGGTTCGCCGATCAGCACCGGGTTGTTCTTGGTACGGCGCGATAGCACCTGGATGACCCGGCGTATCTCGTCGTCGCGGCCGATGACCGGGTCGAGTCTTCCCTGCCGTGCGGCCTCGACCAGGTCGTGCCCGTACTGCTCGAGGGCGTTGAATGTGGCCTCGGGATCCTGGCCGGAGACCCGTCCTGTGCGGCGCAGCGTCGCCAGCGCTTCCAGCATCGTCTCCCTGGTGGTGCCGCCGGCGCGGAGAACGTCGCCTGCGACGTCTCCGGAGGCGGCCAGGGCCAGTAGGAGGTGCTCCACCGAGACGTAGTCGTCCTTCATGGCGGTCCGTTCGCCGTCGGCCGCCTCGAGGACGGCGATCAACTCGGGGGAGAAGCCGACCTCGGTGTCGCCGAACACGCGGGGGACGGGGTCCAGCGCCTCCGACAGAGATGCCTTGAGGGATGCCGGGTCGATGTCGAGGCGAGAGAGCAAGGGATAGACGATGTCGTCGCCCTGGCCCAGGAGTGCCGTCAGCAGATGGCCGGGGGAGGCCGACGGGTGGTGGCGCCGTTCGGCCTCGGTGCGTGCTCCGAGCACCGCTTGCTGGGCCTTGTGGGTGAAGGTGTTCAGATCCATCGATCCTCCGGTCGTCTATTGGGTACAACCGCGATATCTCCGAGTTGCATTCCCAGAAAATCTGAGTCTGAGTGTATCAGATATGTACCTTGCGCCGTCGTTCTTTGGGCCGATTGACTCTGGCACG
>CBDUUY010000281.1:0-3044 GCA_965370535.1 uncultured bacterium | reverse complement strand
GTGCGACCCTATCCGCCTCTGAGCCACAGGTTGATGTGGCCGACTTCGGGGATGCGGAACACCACCTTGCCCTCGATCTGTCCCTCGCGGATCGGTGGGTCGGGCCGGTCCGCGTTGTCACCCCTGGTCGTGAACAGCAGGCCATCGGGGGTGTTGTAGATGGCGACGATGCGGTGCGCCACCGGCCGGCCCGCTTGATCGAACACGATCACGTCGTCCACTCTCAGCAGGGCGACATCGACGTTCTCGCGCACGATCGCGAGATCGCCTCGCTCGTAAGCGGGCTCCATCGAGGTTCCCTCCACCACCACCATCCGGAACCCGAGTCCGCCCGTGAAGAACAGCAGGATGAGCAGGGCGATGCCGGTGGTGAAGGCCCATCCCACCCACCTGCGGCGCTTCGGCTCGACCTTGGCGCGGTTGAGGTACGACACCTTGTCTCCCGGGCCGCTCTTCTCGCGGTCTCCGGCGCGTTCGGCTCCTTCTGTGGTGTCTTCGTAGATGGAACGGATCAGCGATGCCGCAGCGAGCGGTACCAGCACGCCGATCAGCAGCAGAACCGGCCAGTCGAGGTCGGGGAGGATCGGCGAGAACCATGTGAATCCGAGCAGGGCAAAGCGGTAGGCAAACGACGGGCCGATGCTGCCGTATTGCACGAGGAAGGTGGCGAGCACCGACAGAGCCAGGGCGGGTGCCCATCGGCCGGCCACGAAGGTCGAGACCTGGTCGATGTCGTCCCAGACGGCCCACTGGGCGGCCGGCATCACCACGATGAAGAAGATGGCAGAGACCAGGGCGAAGGCGAGTTTCTCCCCGTACTGCTTCCACACATGGAACAGGTAGGCACGGGCGGCCTCGAGGCCGGCCAGGAGCGTCGATATGAAGAGCAGATTTTTGGGGTAGTCGAGGAAGCGTCCTGCCGTGGGCGAGTCGTTGAAATCCCACACGACGCCGGCGACGAAAAGGATCGCCACATGGAAGAGACCGACCAGGAATGCGATCCCGATCAGCATCTTGCTGACCGACGGCCGCCCGTCGAGTCGATACCACCCGTGCAGCGCCAGGGCGGCGACCACGCCCCAGATGAGCGGTTGGATCAGGTAGAAGTTGAGGTCGGGGTGGCTGCTGAAGAGACTGGGGAGTGGCCAGTTGGTGAACCAGTAAGCGAGTACCACAGCCACCGTCACGATCAGCGAGAACCGGAACGATTCCTTCTGCCCGTGCCTCCATGACGGATCGCGCAACACCGTTGTCAGCTTTCCGAACCAGATCCTGGCCCGGTCGATGGGAGAATCCGCGACCGCCGCGCCCACCACCACACCGTCACCCGCCGCCTCATCCCTCGTTCCGGCGTCGCCGGCAACTACCGATGCATCGTCGGGGAGTCCGTCGGCCTCGATTGCCTTGACGGCTGAGTCGTCGTCACCCGGCCCGATCTCTTCGATCTCGGCGGTCACCCGATCGTCATCCGAATCGGCGTCGAGGGGGCCGGCCGCGGCATCCACTTCGGATGTGCCGTCCTCGACTGCGTCCATCGTGTCGTCCGTCGGGGTGCCGGCGTCGACCGGGGACTCATCGCCGGCGGCCCCGGCGGCCTCGCCCTCAGGGGCTGTGTCGTCCTCCGGGATCGCGGTGAACTCCTCCGTGACGTCGGGGTCGGGAGGCACCAGGGGCTCGGACGCCCAGGGGTCCGCGGTCAGGTCGTTGCTCTCGCCGTTCTCGGGCCGGTCGAGGTCATCGGTCATGGCGACAACTCTCTCTCATCGAGAATGTGCCCCAAAGGCTACAAAGCAGTATCGGGATTTGGTGGATCTCGTCGGGCGACCGGTAGGGGAGTCGGCTCCCATGCCGGGCGACTGCCCACGCGGAGGAGAGCGCCGCCCATGCCGTCGGCGTCGGGTTCTGGGCGGCGTCAGCGCTCTATCGACACCAGGGTGATCTCGAAGGTGAGGTTCTGGCCTGCCAGGGGGTGATTGGTGTCGATGGTGGCGAACTCGTCACCGACTGCGATCACGACGACGACCGACCCGGTCGGTGAGACCAACTCGTCGCCGACCGCCACACCTTCGGGCAGGTCGGTGAGGGCCACCTCGATGATTGCGTCCTCCCGATAGGGGCCGTAGGCCTCCTCCGGGGGAAGGGTGATCGTCTTGGTGTCGTTCACGGCCATGCCGATCACGGCGTCGTTGAAGCCCTGGATCATCCGCCCGTCGTCGATCATGAACGAGAGAGGCTCTCTGTTCACGGACGAGTCGAACTGGGAGCCGTCGTCGAGGGTCCCGGTGTAATGGGCCGACACCAGGTCACCACTCGCGGCGATCCCATCGATCGGGGTATCCCCGCTGCGGGCGGTGGTGGTGGTGATCTCGCCGTCGGGGCCCGGAGCGGGCCCGGTGTCCGAGGTGGTGTCGGAGGCATCGGTCGATCCGCCGCAGGCGGCAACGGTCAGGGCGAGTGCGATGAGGAGTGCGACGCGGCGCATAGGAGGATCTCTCAATCGGGGGAAGCGGGCCCGATGATCGCACATGTTGGAAGACATGCGGCACCCACACGGCCGAGGGCGGAGTGTGAGGAGGTCAGGTCCGATCGTCGTCGGGCCGCTCAGAGGCGATCACGGCGGCGCCGACCGCCACCAGACCGCACACCACGTGGAACAGGTTGTCGGCGGTGTTGGCGGCCAGGTAGTTGTGGATGGTGCCGTTGGTCATCAGAACCCCGGCCACGGTCAGGACGGCCAGCAGGGCTGCGCCGGTTGCCGCCCCGATTCGGATCATTCGGGCGGGGCGCACCGCCGCCCAGAGGAACAGGCCTCCCAGCAGCAGGTGCACGATGTCGTGGAAAGGGTTGAGGCTGAACACGATCAGGTCTGCACCCTCGGTCGAGAACAACTGGTGCATGCCGCCCATGGCAAAGCCGAGCACTCCCATCACCAGCATGGCGGCGCCCAGGGCGGCGCACGGCAGAGCCGCCAACCCGGTGCCGGTGGCCACCACGGTCTTGCCGCGCATGAACCCCCGTTGTTCGAACCTGCCGAACAGTCCGAC
>CBDUUY010000280.1:0-3084 GCA_965370535.1 uncultured bacterium | reverse complement strand
CCGGGAGGTTCCCGGACCAGGATCTACGGCCGCTCGCCACCCGAACGCATCCACGGGGCCTCCCTACGAACGGCCCCGGCTGTCACACCTGGTCCTCGAGTTGAGAGGGCCCTCTGCTCCCCGGCGGGTCCAGGTAGATCGCCCGCAGGCGTTTCAACCCGATGTCACCGATCCCGACGGTGTCTGCGAGGTACGAGCGCACCGAACCGTACCGCGATGAGATCCCGTCCAGCAGGACATGGAGCCACTGCTCTTTCACTGAGGTGATCGCCTCGATGGCTCGCCGGGTGACGCCGGACCGTTCCAAGGAGGCGGCCAGGCGGGCGAAATCCTCCGTGGCGGCGGCATCGTCCATGGCGCCGTTGCTGCGCAGGAAATCCCCAACGATCCCGGCCCTGGGTACGCCCAGCGCGTCGAGCAGCAGGGCGGCAATGAGCCCCGTTCGGTCCTTGCCTCCCCGGCAGTGGAAGAGGACGGCCCCACCAGGCCGGACTCCCAGGAACTCATCGAACACCATGCGGATTGCTGCAAGGTGCTCCTCGGGGGTCTGGTACACGCGTGTGAACGTCCACCAGTCTTCGAGTTCTTCGCTGGTGAGTGTGCCCCCTTCGAAACGGGCGACGATCGAGGCCATACGTTCGTCCGATACCAGAGGGGCGCCGACCATGCGGGCGCCTGCGAGCGAGTAGGGCTGCCTGCCTCGCTCCCAATCAGAGCGCAGATCGATGATGGTGCCGATGCCGAGATCCTCGAGGGACGAACGATCGGCGTCCGTCATCTCGTGGAGTGATGCCGACCGGTAGAGACGGCCCGGAGCGACCCGGCGCCCATCCGAAGCGGCGATCCCACCCAGATCACGGAAGTTGAGGACTCCCTCCAGTCGCAGCATCGATCTCATCGCTCCCATCCTCGACACGCCGGTTCCAGCCGGTGCCAGTCTGCCATGGGCGAATGGCGTTCCGGCCGGGGCGGGGGCCGTGCCCGGTAGAGTCCGGCGCCGGGCCGCTGCTGCGGCCGGGACGGCGTGGGGAGCGAGGGATGACGGCGGTCGTGACCGGTGCATCGGGGCACATCGGAGCCAATCTGGTGCGCGCCCTCATCCACCGGGGAGAACGGGTCCGGGTGGTCGCCCATCGCAACACCGTTCCCTTCGACGGACTCGATGTCGAGGTGGCCCGGGGGGACGTGCTGGATCGCGAATCGCTGGTGAGGGCATTCGAAGGCGGCGACATCCTCTACCACCTGGCGGCGGTGATCTCCATCGAAGGCGACCCGGATGGCATGGTCCGCCGGGTCAACGTCGAAGGCGCCGGCAATGCCGCGGAGGCTGCCCTGGCTGCGGGAGTCCGGCGGATGGTGTATTGCTCCTCGGTCGACGCCTTCGACCTGCGCACAGGGGCCGGGGTCATCGACGAATCGTCGGCGCGAGTGCCGGAGATGTCCCGCTCCCATACCGCATACGGCCGCTCCAAGGCGGATGGGGAGCGGCGGGTGCGGGCGTTGATCGACGGGGGCCTGGATGCCGTCATCGTGCATCCGACGGGTGTGATCGGGCCCCGGGACTTCGAGCCTTCGCGCCTGGGCCACTTCTTCCTGCGCCTGCAGCAGCGGAGTCTCCCGAGCCTGGTGAGAGGGGGTTTCGACTTCGTGGACGTGGGTGATGTCGTCTCGGGCATCCTGGCAGCCGCCGAACGCGGGAGAAGTGGGGAGAGCTACCTGTTGTCGGGCCATCGCCACACGATCTCCGAACTGGCCCGGATGGCCGAGGAAGCCACCGGCGTGAGAAGACCCCGCCTGACGGCGCCTATGTGGTTGGCGCGCGCCGGTGTGCCGTTCATCAAGGGAGTCGCCCGGGTCACCGGGAACCCTCCTCTCTATACGGCGGAGTCTCTCGCCGCCCTGCGATGTTCCTCTCGTATCGATCGATCCAAGGCCGGCAGGGATCTGGGGTACACGGCCAGGCCCATCGCCGGGAGTCTCGGTGATGTCTACCGGTGGTTTGCGGAGGCGGGACGGATCGCGGGAACGTCGGATGAGTGAATCGAGCCTGCATCTCCTTGCGACATGGACCGAGATCGGTCTCGCCGTAGGGGCATTCGTCCTCCTGCTCTTCGTGGCAGCGCCATACGGGCGACACGACAGGAAGGGATGGGGCCCCGTCATCCCCAACGCTGCCGCTTGGGTGATCATGGAGTCGCCGGCCGTGCTGCTGTTCGGGTGGATCTACACACGGGGGGATCACGCATTCGAAGTGGTCCCGTTGGCGCTGGGGAGCATGTGGATGTTCCACTACATCCAGAGAACCTTCGTGTTCCCTCTGCGGCTCAGGACCACGGGGAAGCACATGCCGATGGTGATCACCGCCATGGCGTTCCTGTTCAATGTGCTGAATGCCTATGTGATCGCCAGGTGGATCTCCCATCTGGGGGAGTACTCGCTCGATTGGCTGCGGGACCCGCGGTTCCTCATCGGCGGAGCCGTATTCATCCTGGGGTTCGCCGTCAACCACCACGCCGATGACATCCTCATCAACCTGAGGAAACCCGGGGAGACCGGATACCGGGTACCACACGGCTGGCTCTTCGATCACGTTGCCAGCCCGAACTACCTGGGTGAGATCGTGGAGTGGATCGGGTTCGCCATCGCCACGTGGTCCCTGCCGGGCCTGGCGTTTGCGTTGTTCACGGCGGCCAACGTGGTGCCGAGGGCATCCTCGAACCTGAAGTGGTACCGGGAGACCTTCCCCGGGTACCCGGCCGATCGCAAGGCGCTCATCCCGCGCGTGTGGTGACGGGCGGCAACGGGGCCGCCTCCCGGCCTCCGGGACGTCGCAGAGGCCCTTCAAGCGGCCCTCGGGGGATGCCGATGCCATTGCGACGGCGACAGGGGTGAATCCGTGGGACACGGGCGTTTCCATTACGGCGCAGCGATCGGAATCGGGATCATGGTGCTGGTGGCGATCGTCGTTGTGGGCATCCTTGCCCGGGCATCCGAGTCGGCGTTGCCGGTAGGCCACGCGGGTGAAGGGATGTACGTCTTCGAGGAGAGTTGCACTTCCTGCCACGGAATCTATGCCGATGGCAC
>CBDUUY010000279.1:0-3090 GCA_965370535.1 uncultured bacterium | reverse complement strand
GATGTACGTCTTCGAGGAGAGTTGCACTTCCTGCCACGGAATCTATGCCGATGGGACCGAGAACGGACCGACGCTGCTGACGCCGGCCCTGAAGCCGCCTGCGATGACGCGGGATGACATCGCCGACGTGATCGAACACGGATCCGGCCTCATGCCGGCATTCGAAGCCATGACCCGTCAGGAGCAAGCAGATGCGATCGCCTACCTGATGGTCCTACAGGCCTACGAAGGCCACTGAGAAGGCCCCTACTCGGCGATGCGTTGGGCGATCTCCCGGACCTTGCGTCTCGCATCCTCCAGGTCGATCGTGGTCACCTCGCCGCCGGCCACCACCCGATTGCCCGCCACCCAGACATCCGTCACATCCCGCGATGAACCGGCCCACACCAGATGTGACAGCACGTCCTGAGGATCGGCAATCGGCTCGTACTCGGGCCGATCCAGCGAGATGCCGACCATGTCCGCCCACGATCCGGGCACCAGGGCGCCGATGTCGGTACGACCGAGAGCGAGAGCGGCCTCCGATGTCACCATACGGAGGGCATCCCCGACACCCAGCACGGCGGCATCACGCTCCCGCAAACGGGCGTAGAGCAGAGCCAGCCTGGCTTCTTCGAGAAGGTCCAGGTTGTTGTTGGAAGCGGGGCTGTCGGTCGATGCCCCGACGGGGATGCCGGCCGCCCGCATCGCGGCCACCGGCGCCATGCCGGATGCGATCTTCCCGTTGGATCCGGGGCAATGGGCCACTCCGACCCCATGGGCGGCCAGCAGGGCGATGTCCCCATCGGTGAGCCAGACGCAGTGAGCCGCCAGCACCCTGGCGTCGAGCACCCCCAGATCGGCCAAGTGCTCGGGAACCGTTCGACCGGTTCGCTCGGTGATCGAGGCACCCTCGGAATCCGTCTCCGCAAGGTGAATGTGGACGAGCATGTCTTCTGCGACTGCAGCCTCCCCAATCCGCCGCAGCGGATCGTCGCCCAGCGCATACGCCGAGTGGGGGGCGAATGCGACGTCCACCAGATCGTCTTCGCTCCTCGCATGCCGCAACGCCAGGGCGGCTGCGAACTGCTCGTCGGGGGTACCGAAACGATCGAGGCCCTCGATGATGGTGGCACCGACGACCGCTCTGATTCCGCTGAGGGCGGCCCCGGAGGCCACCGCTTCCGGGAAGAAGTACATCTCGTTGGTGGTGGTGATGCCGTTGCGCAGCATCTCGGCCGATCCGACGATCATCCCGGCTTCGACGTCTCCGGTGGTGAGGCGGGACTCGCGGGGCCAGATGACCTCATGCAGCCATCGGTCGAGAGGCAGGCCCTCGCCGGCACCCCGGAGCACCGTCATGGGGGAGTGGGCGTGGTCGTTGACCAACCCCGGCAGCAACAGACCACCTGCGGATTCGATGTGGGCCGTCTCGGGAAGAACGGGGGCGGCGGCGAGGGAACCCACTGCGGTCACCCGGCCGTCTTCTACGTCTACAAACCCAGGGGCGTAGACGGACATGGCGTCGTCCATCGGTGCGACGTAATCGGCGGTGAACCGAGTGGTCATCAAGAGCCCTCCTGACGGTCGATGCGGATGCCACGAGTCGTCCCGACCGCGGGGTCCGGGAGGAATTCCTTCCTGCCGGCCGTGAGGCGAAATCCGCGACGTCGCAGGGCGATGGCCTTCGTCAACGCATCGGCACGATCCGGTAGACCGTCCCGGTGTCGGACATGACGACCAACAACTCACCGGAGCCGTCCACCCCGAAGGAGTCGATCTGGCCGATGCCTTCTCCGAAGGCCTCGCTCCAGTCCTGGGTCTGCGTTGTGTTCTCACCGTCGTAGACGAACGACTTCACCCAACCCGCACACCAGTCGGCGTAGAAGTAGTGCCCGGTCATCTCCGGGATGGCAGCCCCCCGGTAGACGTAGCCGCCGGTGACGGCGCATTGGCCATTCTCATGGGCATACTCGGCGATCGGGCGCACCAGGTCGGTGCGACTGCCGCACTCGGCATCCGTGAAGCAAGTGGAGCCCTCCATGTAGGGCCATCCGAAGTTGACCCCCGAGTTCGACAGGGCCACCGAATCGATCTCCTCCCAGGACTCCTCGCCGACGTCACCGATGTATATGCGGCCCCCGACGGGATCGATCGAGAAGCGCCAGGGATTGCGCAACCCGTAGGCCCAGATCTCCCCCTTGCCGTCGGACGCTGCGAAGGGGTTGTCCTGAGGAATCGTGTACGGGGGTTCGCCGTCGACATCCAGTCGCAGGATGCTGCCCTGCAGGGTCTCGAGGTTCTGTGGGTTGACGTTCATATCGGCCCCATCGCCCAACCCCATGTACAGGTAGCCATCGGGTCCGAACTGGATCATGCCTCCCCGGTGCCGGAACCCGACCTGATCTACGAACAGCAGCACCTTCTCGGAGCCGGCGTCTGCCACGGCGGGATCGGAGGAGACCGCATATTCAGCGAGCACGGTGTCGGCGTTCAGGTCCGTGTAGTGCACGAAGAACCGGCCGTTGGAGGCATACCCGGGGTGGAAGGCAACACCGAGCAGGCCCAACTCGTTGCTGCTGGCACTATCGATGCGGTCGGTGATATCGAGGAACGGGTCGCCCAGAACCTTGCCGCCGGCATCGACGATACGGATCATGCCGGCCCTCTCCGCCACGAAGATCCGCTCGTCGCCGGATGGACCGATGGCAAAGACGGGGAATGTGAAGCCATCGGCCACCGCTTCGAGTGCCAGGCCCTGGAGTGGGAGTTCGGGTGCAGCCACCGACGAGGTGGTGACGGCCTCAGCGATCGTCGAGGAACTCGTCTCTCCTCCGGCGGTTGCAGGATCCGAATCCGGGGTCACCGGACTGGTGGTGGCCCCCGTGGGGGCGACGGTTGTTCCTGAAGCCTCCGGACCGGTGGTGTCACTATCCAGGTAGAGGAATGCGCCGAGCCCCAGGACGGCGATCAGTAGGACGATCGTGAACGGTCGGTTGGCCGGGGTGAACAGGAGGGCCGGGAATCCGGGCTGTGGCTGCTGGCCGGCGTGGGGGCGGGTGGTAATTTCGCCCCAAAGATTGCAGCAGGTTTTCGCCAGCGCCCAGTAGC
>CBDUUY010000278.1:0-3097 GCA_965370535.1 uncultured bacterium | reverse complement strand
ACTCAAACCGAGTCCACAGCCCCCGACGAACCCCACTTCTTCATCACCCACCTAGTAGGCGCCGCCGAGTTTGGTGTGGTCCCAGGTGACGATCTTCTCCGGTTGCACGGCAACCGCCGTGTTCTTGGAGGCGAATCGCCCGAAGGCCGCTTCGAGGGCTTCGTCGTCGAGGTCCACCGGTTCGTCGCCGACCATCGGGTACTTGGCGGCGAGTCTCCGGTAGGTCTCCAGCACATATGCGGGGTCTTCGATGAGCGTCCCGGTGCCCCGGATCATCACGCCCTGCAAATCGGCGTATGCCAGGCCTCGCTCGTGGAGCACCGTGAGCCTGGGGTCGCGTTGCAGGTTGACGATCTTCTGCGATTTGGTGAACGAACGGAACACCACCTTGCCGTCGTCCATCACGTACCACATCGGCGCCAGGTGGGGTGTGCCGCCCTTGCCGATAGTGGCCACCTGCAGGGTGTGGCCGGCGGCCAGGAATTCCTGGACCTCGGCGGGGGTCATCGTGATGTCCTTGCGGGCCATGGCTCTCTCCGTGACGGCTGCCGATGACGCTAGTGGTCTGGCCGGGGGCGTTGGTGATGTCGAGGGCGAGGCAGGGGGTCTTTGGCAGGGACTTGGACGAAGCCGCACTTCATCGTGTGTCGAGGACGAGGACACAGCCGGAGGTTTCACCGGATGTCGTCAACGCGGCGAACGTCTCTGGTCGGGGCACCGGCGGCACCCCGACACCCCCGGGCCTTTCCCTACAATCCGGGGCGGCGCATGCCGGGCACCGGCGACCCACACGGGCGGCGGAGGCCTCAGACGGTCGGCGCTCCGAAACGATGGTCCCGCAATGATTCCTCCGACCAGACGGCGGAGAGAAGGGAAACGCCATGGACAAGGTCACCGCCCCGTCGGTCAGGGCTGCAAAGGGGGGCGACAAGCTCCGGATGGTCACCGCCTACGACGCCCCCTCGGCGCGGGTCGCCGACCGGGCAGGCGCAGACATCATCCTGGTCGGCGACTCGCTCGCCAATGTGGTGCTCGGGTACGAGAGCACGCCACAGGTGACGATGGACGAGATGATCCATCACACCGCGGCGGTCACCCGTACCGGTCCGCGGGCCCTGGTTGTGGGGGATATGCCCTGGCTGTCGTACCACATCACTCCGGAGGACACAGTCCGCAATGCAGGCCGGTTCGTCCAGGAAGGCGGGGTCGGTGCGGTGAAGTTGGAGGGGGGTGCCAAGCGGGTCGAGACGATTCGGACGGTGCTCGATGCGGAGATTCCGGTGATGGGCCACATCGGCCTGACCCCACAGTCCGTCCATGCGATGGGCGGCTACAAGGTGCAGGGGAGGGGTTTGGAGGCGGCGTATGCGCTGATGGCGGATGCCGTCGCGTTGGCCGATGCCGGTGTGTTCTCCATCGTGCTCGAAGGGGTGCCGGACGTGGTGGCAGCGATGATCACCGAAGAGGTCCCGGTTCCCACTATTGGTATCGGTGCCGGGCCCGACTGTGATGGACAGGTGCTGGTCTATCACGATGTGCTGGGCCTCCACGATGGCCATCTCCCCAAGTTCGTCCGCAAGTACGCCGAATTGGCGGACACCGCGGTCGATGCCCTGGAGCGGTTCTTCGCCGATATCCAGAGCGGCGAGTTCCCATCGGCTGACGAGACCTATCACCTGTCGGACGAGGTTGCCGCTGCACTGCGCGAGGGGCGGAAGCCGTCCGGCGCCTAGGAGCCCGGCCGGTGACGCTGCTTGCCGCGGCAGCCCTGGTGGCCGCTTCGTGCGGCGGTAGCGAGGTCGCGACGACATCGACATCGACATCGACATCGATCGTGTCCACCACGACCACGGCGGCCGATCCTCTGGCTGCCTTCGAGGTGATCGAGGTGACCGTCGGGGGTGAGGCCTGGAACGTCGCCTTCGCCGACACGCCGGCGCTGCGGTCGCAGGGGTTGATGGGGGTCATCGGCCTCGGCGGCCTGGATGGCATGCTGTTCTCGTGGCCCGAGGACGCGACGAGCGGCTTCTGGATGAAAGACACCCTGATCCCCCTGGACATTGCCTTCTTTGCCGCAGACGGTTCGCTTGTGGACCTGCTGTCCATGGTCCCGTGCGAGACAGATCCCTGCGCCACCTACCGGCCGTCTGGCCGATATCGATTTGCTCTCGAAGCCCGATCGGGTGGATTCGAAGGGTTCGACCCGGCGGCGCTTCGATTGGATTTCTGAGAGGGCCGGATGGGCGCCAATGGGGTGTCTAGCCTGGACTTCCGCGATCCGGTCCTTCCGCGGTACAATCTCGTCCTTCCCCGACCTGCCCCTGCGGGGGCCGCCCTGATACGAGGGTGTCCGAAGGAGGTGAAGCGCACAGATGCGCTCTTACGAGTTGATGACCATTTTCCGACCCGGGATGGCCGAGCCAGAGGTCCGCACCGAGGTATCGACCATCGAGCAGGCCCTGGCCGCCGCCGGCGCCGAACTCAAGGAGACCGATTTCTGGGGCAAACGCCGGTTTGCGTATGAGATCGAACATCTCAGCGAGGGTTACTACGCACTGGTCACCTTCCAAGCCGCCGCCGGCGCCGTCGACGATGTCGATAGGGCCCTGTCCCTCTCGGACAATGTCCTGCGGCACAAGTTCATCCGTTCGGAATAGGTGCGAATGTCACACCCGGTCTGCACACTGTTGACCGGAAGCACTGATACAGAGAGAGCATGAGGGATATGAGATGCCAGCGAATTCAGTGACGCTCATCGGCAACCTGGTGGAAGATCCAGAACTGCGGTTCACCGCCTCCGGAGTGGCCATGACCAAGGTCCGGTTTGCGGTCAACCGCCGCTACCAGCGCAACGGTGAGTGGCAAGAAGACACGAGTTTTTTCGGTGGGACTCTGTGGCGTGATGCCGCCGAGAACGCCGCCGAGTCGCTGCAAAAGGGCATGCGGGTGATCGTCAACGGCAGGCTCGAGCAGCAGCAGTGGGAGACCAAGGAGGGCGAGAAGCGCTCAACGGTCGAGGTGGCCATCGACGAGATCGGCCCCTCTCTGCGCTGGGCGACGGCAACCGTCACCCGGTCACCACGATCGGGTGACAGTT
>CBDUUY010000277.1:0-3111 GCA_965370535.1 uncultured bacterium | reverse complement strand
CCCTGTTCGCACGCCTCTACAAACTTCCGAGATCAGGGATCGCTGGCAGAGTCGATGAGTTGATCGACCGATTCCGTATGGGTGAGTTCGCCGAACGATCGGTGGGCACGCTCTCCGGTGGCCAGCGACGCCGACTGGACGTCGTGGCCGCCCTGGTCGCCGATCCCCCTGCCTTGTTCCTCGACGAACCGACCACAGGACTCGACCCGCGAAGCCGCTCCGAGATGTGGGAGGCGATCGAAGGGTTGCGGGACGACGGCACCGCCATCGTGCTCACCACCCAGTACCTCGAAGAAGCCGACCGCCTGGCGGACCACATCGTCCTGATCGACGAAGGGGTGGCGGTCGCCGCCGGAACACCGGGGCAACTAAAGAGTGACCTGGAGAGGGACGTCCTCGAGATCCACTTCGAGACCGATGAGGCACTGGATCTGGCCGTCGCCATGGTGGGCGAGACCGTCACCGACAGGGCAGGCCGTCTGTTGCAGGTGCCGGTGGGCAACGGGGCGGGCAGTTCCCTCGATGTGCTGCGCCGCCTCGATGACGCTGGGATTTCCATCACCGATTTCCAACTGAGGAAACCCACTCTCGATGACGTGTTCATGACCTTGACCGGCGGAGAGGAGGGTGCCCGATGACCACCGAGGCGTTCGCGACCGGCGGCCGCATACGCGGAGCCTTGCAGGACACGGCGACCATCACCTGGCGGGACATGATCCGGACTGCCCGCCAACCGGAGATGCTCGCGTTCGCCGTCATCATGGGAGCCTTCTTCCTGATCCTGTTCAACTACGTGTTCGGCGGCGCCATCGGCGCAGGGGCCGGGGTCGATTACATACAGTTTGTGGTCCCCGGTGTGCTGGTGATCACCGCTCTGCAGGGTGCCCAGCAGACGGGCACCGGCCTGGCCACCGACCTGTCCGAGGGTGTGACCAACCGGTTCCGCTCGCTGCCGATGAGTCAGACCGCGGTCATCGCCGGCCGCACGATCGCAGACGGGATGCGCAACATCGTGGGCCTTCTGCTGCTGACGGGTGTCGCATTGCTGATGGGCTTCCGGTTCGCCTCGTTTGCCGGAGCGGTCGGCGCGATCCTGCTGACGGTGGCCATCGGGTTCGCCTTCTCGTGGATGAGCGCGGCGATCGCCGCCAAGGTCCGCAATCCCGAGATGGTGGGCATGCTCACGATGTTCTGGCTGTTCCCCCTGATGCTGGCGAGCAGTGCCTTTGCCCCGGCGGAATCGATGCCGGGTTGGCTGCAGGGCTTCGTCAGGCATCAGCCGATCTCGGTGGCCTCTGATGCCGTCCGGGGCCTCACCGGGGGCATTCCGGCGGGCGGGGACATCCTGCATGCCGCCGCCTGGGTAATGGGGATGCTGATCGTGTTCATCCCGTTGTCCGGCCGCCTCTACAGGAAGAGCCTGTGATGGACGATCGTCCCGCCAGGGAACGGATCGTCGAGGCCGCCCTGGGCCTGATCGCCAGACGCGGGTTGGGTGGGGTGACGATGACCGCGGTGGCGGAAGCGGCCGGGGTCTCCCGCCAGACGGTGTACAACCACTTCGAGGACGTAGACGGCATCGTGGGTGAGGCCATCACTACCCACCAGGCCGAGAGCATCGGCGCTCTGGAGGCGCTGCTGTCCACGGTCGATAGTCCAGCGGGGCGAATAGAGCACCTGGTTCGGCACACTGCGGCCCTCGCCGCCCACGGCCATGGTGCCCCCGGCATGCAGTACGGCCTGTCACCCGGAGTTCAGGAGGTGCTGGACAGGCACACTGCCGATATCACGTCGCTGATCGCCGGGATGCTGCGCGACGGTATGGAACGGGGCGAGTTCCGCTCCGATCTCGACCCGGCGGAGGACGCCGTGTTGATTCAACGGGTGTTGGAAGGGGTCGGCGACCTGGTGGTGGACGACCCCAACGGGATTGCCGGGATCGTCGAGAGGAGTACCAGGACCGTGTTGGCTGCGGTGACGGCTCCGGTGTAGGAGACTGATCCCTAGCACGAAGACGGGAGTCGCAAATGCACAGGATAGGATTCATCGGGACCGGGGTGATGGGTTCCAGCATGGCCGGGCACCTGCTCGACTCCGGCTACCCGTTGGCCGTGCTCAATCGCACCCGCGAGAGGGCCGAACCGCTGATCGAACGCGGGGCGGTGTGGCATGACACGCCCCGGTCGCTGGCCCGGGCATCCGACATCATTATCACGATCGTCGGCGTCCCTCCCGATGTGGAGGCTGTGTACCTGGACGATGACGGTGTGCTGGCCGGTGCGGCAGAGGGCAGTCTGGCCATCGACATGACGACATCCAGTCCGGTGCTGGCCCGTCGTGTCGCTGAGGCGGGCGCCGCGCACGGGGTGGCGGTGCTCGATGCCCCCGTCTCCGGCGGCGATACCGGGGCGCGTAATGGGACCCTGTCGATCATGGTGGGCGGTGAAGGGACCGCCTTCGAACGTGCCGTGCCGTTGTTCGATGTGATGGGCAGCACCGCGGTGTTGCAGGGCGGTCCGGGGGCAGGTCAGTACACCAAGATGTGCAACCAGATCGCCATCGCGTCCGGGATGCTGGGGGTGTGCGAGGCGATGCACTACGCAAGGGCGGCGGGTCTGGACCCGTCCCGGGTGATGGACAGCATCGAAAACGGCGCCGCCGGGTCGTGGTCGCTCAGCAACCTGATGCCGCGGGCCATCGGCGGTGACTTCGCCCCCGGCTTCAAGATCAAGCACTTCCTCAAGGATCTGAAGATCGCCGTCGAATCGGCTGTCGACATGGGACTGACCATGCCCGGCCTGGAGAAGGCATACGAGTTGTACGAACGCCTTGACGACAGCGGCGCCGGGGAGGACGGCACCCAGGCACTGCTCAGGCTCTACGAATCTGGCGGCGTCTAGTGGCGTGAGGGTCAGATGGTGTCCCGGCCCGGTAGCCGGGCGGACGCCTACAGGACCGCGCTCGCCCGGCAGCAGACCCGGTGATCGATTGCTCGATGGGGCACCGGGCCGGACTCAGCAGCCGCCACCACTGGCTCTTGTTCCTTCCCCTGCAGGGGACGGTGGCGCCGGCCTTGGGCCGGTGACGGAAGGGGTCTTCCGCAAACCCTCT
>CBDUUY010000276.1:0-3167 GCA_965370535.1 uncultured bacterium | reverse complement strand
CCTTCGTCGTCAGGCTGTGCCGGATGACGCCGATGACTCGGAGATACGCGGGCGCCATCCCCGCGGCATACCACTAGATGGCGATGCGGGCGGTGGCGGCCCGTAGTCCCAGCAACCGTTCGATCTGGGCTGCGAACCGCTCGGGATCGCCGGTGGTCAGGAACATGGTCGCCCCTGTGCCGGAGCCGTCGGCGACCCTGGACACCTGGCGGGCGACGGCCGCTGCGGGGTCGATGATCGCAACGCCGGGGCCTGCCGCCGCTGAGATCTGATCGGAGAGGAAGGGGTAGTGGGTGCAGGCCAGCACCAGGGTGTCGGCCCCCGCCTCGATCAACGGCCGGACATGGGATGCGACTGCAGCGGGGTCGGCGTCGTGGCCGTGCTCCTCGACCATGTCCGCCCAACCGGGGCACGGGTGGGGGAGCACCTGGATGCCGGTGGCGAACCGGCCCACCAGGTCGTCGAACACCTCCGCCTGGAACGTCGTCGGGGTGGCCAGGACCCCCACCACCTTGGAGACCGTGGCCGCCGCAGCCGGCTTGACGGCCGGTTCCATGCCCACGAACCGGGTGCCGGGGTGAGCCTCACGCAGCCGCCGGAGTGCAGCCGCCGATGCGGTGTTGCAGGCCACCACCACCGTGCCTGCTCCCCTGCCTATCAGAAGCGCCGCCGCCTTGTCGGCAGCCTCCCTCACCTCTGCCAGCGAGCGCCCACCGTAGGGGGAGCGGGCCTGATCGGCCAGGTACAACAGATCGGCATCGGGCAGCAGGGTCCGTACTTCCCGCAGGACCGATAGGCCGCCCACCCCGGAGTCGAAGAGACCGATCACCTGTGGCACTTCTCTTCTGCATCCACCCCGGCGGCGACCGGGGCCGCGCCGGTCTGCTCGAACAGGCCGGGGACGCCGAGCGCGTCGGTGTAGGTGGTCAAAGGCATTCAGCGGGAGGGTACCGGGGCCACGCCACCTCCCAGGTTGTGTCGTCGTTGCGACAGTGTTGGCACCGATCGCGGCGGGGCATCGTTGATCACTATGAACGCCAGCTCCTCCCTCTGGTTGGCGGTGAAGGGACCCGAGATCCGGGTCCCTTCACTGTGTCTGGACACCTATTCTCCGGGCCATGACCGCCCGGCCTCCCTACGTTCCGCCCAGCACGGTGGATGGCCGGGTTCTGCCGGGTGTTCGCTCGATCACCGGGAACCGGCGGCAGGCCCGGAGGCGTCTCAGCGGTGGAGGTTCACGATGCGAATACGACCCGTCTGCCTGCTGCTCGCCCTTGCCATGACCGCTGCTGCCTGCGGTGGCACCGATGAGGTGAGTGCAGGTGGCACCACGCCACTTGCGGGCTCTGCCATGTCCGACAGCGCCCGTGCCGAATCGGCGGCTTCCGCCGGGGATATCGCCACGGCTGCGGCCGGCAACCAGGCCTTCTCTGCCGAGGCCTACCTGTATCTGGCCGGCGCCGATGCCGGCAACCTGGTCCTGTCACCCGCCAGCATTCGTCTTGCGCTGGCGATGACGTGGGCAGGGGCCGACGGAGACACCGCCGTCCAGATGGCCGACGCCCTGCACCTCGACCTCCCTGCCGACCGCATGCACGCCGCCCTCAATGCCATCGATGCACTCCTCGATTCACGCAACCGTGAGGAGGACCCCGGGCCCGACGGCCAGGAGCGCAAGGTGGTGCTGACCATCAGCAATGCCCTGTGGGGCCAGACCGGATATGCCTTCCTGGGGGAGTTCCTCGACACTCTCGCCATCAACTACGGGGCCGGGATGCGCCTGGTCGATTTCGAGAACGAGACCGAAGCCGCCCGGTTCACCATCAACGACTGGGTGGCCGACCAGACCAACGACCGGATCACCGACCTGATCCCCCAGGGGGTGCTGAGCGAACTGACTCGCCTGGTGCTCACCAATGCCGTGTACCTGGACGCCACCTGGGCCAGTCCGTTCGATCCCAACGACACACGGGATGGCGCCTTCACCAACCTCGCCGGTGACGAGGTGACGCTCGACGTCATGCACCAGACGGAGACCTTCGGGTACTCGTCCGGCGATGGCTGGCAGGCTGTCGAACTGCCGTACGTCGGCAACGAACTGGCGATGCTGGTGCTGGTTCCCGACGGCGGCCGGTTCGGTGAGATAGAGGCCGGTCTGGAACGGGTGCTGGGCGACGCAGTGGAAGGACTACAGCCTTCGACTGTGGCCCTCGGCCTGCCCAAATGGGAGTTCCGGACCCAGGCGAGCCTGGTCGAGATGATGCAGGCGTTGGGCATGACCGATGCCTTCGATCAGGCTGTGGCCGATTTCTCCCCGATGACGGGTGAGCCCGAACTGTTCATCGCCGATGTGATCCACGAGGCGTTCATTGTGGTGGACGAGGCGGGCACCGAGGCCGCTGCCGCCACCGCGGTGGTGATGGACCTGCGGGCCGCTCCGCCCAGTGAGAACATCGAGTTGGAGATCGACCGGCCGTTCCTGTTCTCGTTGTACGACCGGGAGACCGGCGAGATCCTGTTCATCGGCCGGGTGGCCGACCCGACGGCGGGCTAGCTACGTCGATCCGATGGCGCTTATCAGTCGCGGTCTTCGACGGGAGGCAGGGTCCGGGCAATCTGGATGATGTCGGCCACCGGGATCTCGACGATCTCGGGGGTGATGCTGCCGAAGGTGTCGGCTCTCTCACCGTCGATGGTCCCGGCCCGGATCGGGTTGTGGAGCGAAGGCAGCGTGTAGGTCTCCACCTCCTGGTCGAGTAGGGGCACCACCAGGCGTTCGACGACGGCGATGAGCAGTTCCTGATGATCGACGCCCAGATCGTGCTCCTCGATGAGGTCGTACAGCATGTCGCCGTCACCAAACCCGAACTTGTGGAGCAGGCCATCGGGATAGAACTCGATCACATCACCCCGGTCTCGCTCATCTTCTGTCGGCATGTGCTCCTCCCCTTCCGGATCAGCCCGGCGGTCCCCACATTCGGCCGCAGGCTGGCGCCTCTCGACCTGAGCCACCTCAGGAACTCCATCAACCCCAGCGCTCCCTCATTCAACAACGCAGGGCAGTCCGACGCCGACTGGTTGAGGACCTCATGCCCTTCAGGGGGTGGAGGTTCGAGCTATAACCGAATGTTGTGGATGAGCGGATCCGGATAGAAGGGCGGCGTACC
>CBDUUY010000275.1:0-3185 GCA_965370535.1 uncultured bacterium | reverse complement strand
CGTTGATCAAGGCGCTGAAGGACAGGCAACGCTGGTGGGCGCGCGCCGAGGCGGGGAGGGCCTTGCCTCTACCTGTTGGGTCATGCAGTGTGGTGGTGTGCCTCGGTTCCCTCGTCGGTCGTATTCGACTCGTCTGTCGCGTCATCTGCGGAGGTCGATGACGGAGTCGGAGTGCCGTTTGTGGGTGTGTCTGCGGAGCGATTTCGATGCCAAGTTCAGGCGGCAGGAGCCACTGGGGCCCTACATCTGTGATTTCGTTTGTTACTCGCATCGTCTGGTGGTGGAGGTGGACGGATCGCAGCATCTCGATGATCCCAAGGACGTTGAGCGTGATCGGTATCTGCGTCGGATCGGGTTCCGGGTGGTGCGTGTGTCGAGTAGTGATGTGATGGCCCGTCTCGGTGACGTGTTGGAGCATGTGGCCTCAGCTATCGATGATCGACGACCGATTCATGAGCGGAGCGGTGATGAGTGAAGGTGTCGAGAGGGGTGCTGGACCCCTTCCGTCACCGGCCTGGCGGCCGGTGCCACCTTCCCCTGCAGGGGAAGGAACAAGAGGGGCCGGAACCAGAGGAACCAGAGGGGAAGGAACAAGAGGGGCCGGAACCAGAGGAACCAGAGGGGAAGGAACCAGAGGGGAAGGAACAAGGGGGGACGGAACCAGTGACTGAACGTGCTGTGGTTGTGTGAACCGTTCTTGTCTTGTTCCTCTTCCTCAGGGAGAGGTGCCGAGCGGAGCGAGGCGGAGAGGGTCTTCTGCCCCTGCCTCCGAGCAACGGTGAGTCGATTCGGGTCTACGCCTGATGCGTCCCTAGCGTGAGCGGGTGAATCGCGAGCTGACCCCGGGCTTCAGCATGGCCGCGGTGGCGGCGCTGTCGGTGACGGTGGCGTTGACGGTCATGAACATGACACTGATCGTGCCGGTGATCCCCGACTACGCCGACGAGTTCCGGGTGAGCCTGGCGGCGGCCGCCGGCCTGATCTCGGTGTTTGCGGCGGGACGCCTGCTGTTCCGGTTCTGGGGCGGCTTGGGCGCCGACCGGTTCGGGGCCAGGCGGGTGGCGCTGGTCTCCACGGTGGTGGTGGCAGCAGGGGCGGTGGTGGCAGCATCCGCCGACGAGTTCTGGCTGCTGTTGGCGGCCAGGGCGGTGCAGGGCGTAGGTGTGGCGGCCCTGGGGGTGGCGTCCAACCAATACCTGCTCCGGATCACCCCCAGGGAGTACCTGGGACGGGCAACTTCTGTGTTCCAGACGGGGATCGTGGCGGGCGCATCAGTGGGTCCGTTCGTCGGTGGTGTGCTGGCCGACCTGGGTGACCTGCGGACCCCTTTCTGGGCTCAGGGGGTGTTGAGCCTGGCGCTGATCCCCGTGGTCCTGGCGGTGATGAAGGACGGTGACGTCGAGGTTCGATCGGTGCGGACCTCGATGCGACTGGCCCGGGACCTGGTTCGCAATCCGGTGTTCCTGGGGGTGATGGCTCTGGGGTTTGCGTTGTTCTTCCTGCGCGCCGGGGCCCGCAATGCGTTGCTGCCCGCCTATGCCGATGAAGTGGGCGGCCTGTCTCCGACGGCGATCGGGGCGGTGATCAGCGCGAGTTCGCTGACGTCGGTGGTGGCGATGATCCCCACCGGCAGGCTGGTGGACCGGGTGGGCCGCAAGCCGGTGACGCTGGTCGGTGTCGTCGTCGTGGTGGCATCGGTGATGCTGTATGCGGTGACCTCCTCGCTGTGGGGACTGCTGGCGGTGTCGGCCCTGACCGGGCTGACGGTTGGCCTGGCCTCGGTGCCGCTGCCGACGATGGTGGGCGACCTGGCCCCGGCGGGGACCGAGGGAATCGCTTCGGGCGTGTTCCGGATGGCCAACGACGCCGGGTGGATCGCCGGCCCCCTGGTGCTGGGTGCCATGGCCGATGCCGGGCAATGGGGTTGGGGTTTTGTGGTGGCCGGGATTCCGCTGCTGCTGGCCGGGGCGGCTTTCCTGGGGGCGCCCGAGACCAAGCCCGCCCGCCATCACCCGTTGCCATCCGCCTGATCCTGTGGGTGGGGGCACTATCTCCCGAGGGCCTCGGCCACCTGTGCAGCGATCTCTGTGGGCTCCACGTACATCGAGCCGCCGTTCTCGGGTGCTCCGTAGTCCCGGATCCAGGCGATGGTGCCATCCCCGTCGACCAGGATGAACGTGTGGCCGGGTTCGCCGGTGCCCACCGCCCACTGGAGCACGTCGTATGCCTCCGATGTGCTGTGGTCGGTGTCGGTCACCATCGGGGTGGACACAACGCCCACCGCCGTCCCGGCGGCCGCCATCACATCGGGGGCGTCGAATGCGATGCTGAGGAGAGGTACGTTGAGGGCTGCGTACTCACTGTCGTTTTCCAGATCCACGATCTGTTGCATGCAGGGAGGTCAGCCATCCGCCATGTGGAAGTAGAGGAGCACCGGGTTGCCGGAGAAGTCGGAGAGGGCGACTCTCCCGCCTTCGGAGTCGGGTAGTGCGAAGTCGGGGGCCTGGCTCCCTACGGCGAACGCCGCGTCATCGTCACCACAGGCCGCCAGGCCGGCACCGAGCAGCGCCATCCCGACGATGGCGGCCAGCAGGCTTCTCATCCTCATGTGTGTCGTCCTTCCTCTGTGCAACGGTGGCGGGTGGCGTCTGCCACGGAAGTCCATTCCTGTGCGTCTCCCTTTGTACACCTTCCTCTCGGGTGGAAGGTCAAGGGCGAATCGCGAGACCTTCCTGCGTAATGGAATGTCCCGGGTAGGCTCGCCGCCATGAAAATCGGGGAACTCTCCACCCTCGCCGGGGTGCCTGCCAAGACCATCCGCTATTACGAGGAGATCGGCATCCTGCCGCCGGCCGAGCGGGCCGAGAACGGCTATCGCACCTATCGCAGTGAGGATGCCGGCCGGCTCGGCTTCATCAAGGATGCCCAGGCGACCGGGCTGACGCTGGACGAGATCGCCGAGATCCTCGACCTGCGTGAACGGGGTGAATCGACCTGTGAGCACGTGGTCCACATGACACGCCATCACCTGGCCGAGATCGATGTCCGCATCGCAGCCCTTCGCAAGACCCGGAGGGAGTTGGTCTCCCTGGTGGAGCGGGCCCGCACCCTGGACCCCGCCGAGTGCACCGACACCGACCGATGCCAGACCATCCCCCGATCCGGCCGGGGTCGGGCGAAGATTC